>DAHVFI010000098.1 GCA_027317045.1 Gammaproteobacteria bacterium | reverse complement strand
CATGTCGGCCTCGCCGGAGCCCACGTAAATCACCTTGGGATCGGAGGACGCTACGGCGATGGCGCCGATGGAGCCCACCGGCTGCTGGTCAAAAATCGGGGTCCAGGTGCGGCCGGCGTTACGGGTTTCCCAGACGCCGCCGTCCACGGCCCCGAAATAAAAATGATTGGGCTCGCCGGGCACGCCGCTGACCGCCAGCGCGCGGCCGGAGCGGAACGGGCCGAGCATGCGCCACTGCAGGCTCGAATACAGGGCCGGGTTCAGGGGCGCCGCCTGGGCGGGAGCATTGAACAGGCACAGGGTCAACAGCGACAACAGCAACCAGGCACGCACGCTCATGGAGTTCTCCGGATTCTTGTGGGTGACGCGAGTTTGGGACCGATGAGACGGGCATAAGTTTTACACGTTTGGCGCCGGCTTGCGCGCCGTGGCCAAAGTTTCGCCAGCGGCCGGCGGCGGCCTTGACAACCTTACAATATTTCTAGAATATTGGAAATATGGAAATAAAAACCGCACGGCTGGCACTCGCCGGCCTGGCTCATGACACCCGCCTGGCGATCTTCCGTCTGCTGGTGCCCGCCGGCCTTGAGGGCGTACCGGCGGGGGTGCTGGCAGAACAACTGCACCTGGCCCCCGCCACGCTCTCCTTCCATCTCAAGGAACTGCGGCACGCGGGATTGGTGAGCCGGCGGCGTGCGGGCCGCACGCTTTATGTCGCCGCGGAGTACGCCGCCATCAACGCTTTGATCGCCTACCTCACGGAAAACTGTTGCCAGGGGGCCGCCTGCCTGCCGGCGGCCGGTAGCAAACCGGTGCCCGCAGCGCGGGCGCCCCGCAAACCCAAAACCAGCCGGCGTGCGTAACACCATTTTTTGCGCCTGCCGTTGCCGCCGCGCCCGGTCGCTGGGCGGAACGGTGCCGCCCGCTTTCCATTTCATCATCGGAGCATTCCCATGAACCGTTTGCATGTGCACGTCGCGGTGCGCGACTTGAACGCATCCATCCGCTACTACACCACGCTGTTCGGCAGCCGGCCGACGGTCCGTAAGGACGATTACGCCAAATGGATGCTGGAAGACCCACGCGTTAACTTCGCCATTTCGGCGCGGGGCCGCACTCCGGGCGTGGATCATCTGGGCATTCAGGTGGAACAACCGGCGGCGCTGGCGGATATCACCTCGCGCCTGCGCGCCGCAGGCACCGGTCTGCGGGAGGAAAACAATGCGCAATGCTGTTACGCACGTTCCGACAAGACCTGGAGCACGGATCCTTCCGGCATTCGCTGGGAAAGCTTCCACAGCCGCGGCGAGATCACCACTTACGGCCTTGACGAGGTGCAGGAGAATACCTCCGCCTGTTGCAATTCTCCGACCGCCTGCGGTCCTTCCGCTGCGCAGTGAGGCCCTCCATGTCTGAAAAGAAATACAGCGTGCTGTTTCTGTGTACCGGGAATTCCGCGCGCTCCATTCTCGGTGAAGCGCTCACCAACACGCTCGGCCGGGACCGCTTCCAAGCCTACAGCGCCGGCAGCCGCCCCAAAGGCGGGGTGCACCCTCTGGCGCTGGAAGTGCTGCGCAGCATCAATATTCCAACCGAGGGATTGCGCAGCAAGGGTTGGGAGGAGTTTGCTCAGCCCGGCGCGCCACAGATGGATTTCGTGTTCACCGTCTGTGACCGGGCCGCCGCCGAACCCTGTCCTGTCTGGCCCGGTCAGCCGGCCAGGGCCCACTGGGGCATCCCGGATCCGGCCGCTGTGGATGGCACACCGGAGCGGCAGCGGCGCGCCTTCACGGATACCCTGCACATCCTCGAAAGCCGCATCCGCCTGCTGCTGGCTCTGCGGATCGGGAGCCTGGACCGGCTCAGGCTCAAACATGAGCTTGAAGCCATCGGCAAAAATAACCCGGGGAAACCCTGGTGAATGCCTGCGACGACGCGTTGCGTGCACCTGCCCGCTTGAGCGGATTCAGCCGTTACCTCAGCCTGTGGGTGGTGCTGTGCATTGTCGCGGGAATCCTCATCGGCAAGCTTCTGCCGACCGCGTTCCAGAGACTCGGCGGTCTGGAGTTCGCCCAGGTGAACCTGCCGGTGGCCGGACTCATCTGGCTGATGATAATCCCCATGCTGCTCAAAGTGGACCTGGGTGCGCTGCATCGGGTACGTGAACATTGGCGCGGTATCGGCGTGACGCTGTTCATCAACTGGGCAGTCAAGCCGCTTTCAATGGCGCTGCTCGCCTGGCTGTTCATTGCTCATCTGTTTTCCGCCTGGCTGCCGGCCGGACAGATCACCAGTTACATCGCCGGACTGATATTGCTCGCCGCCGCGCCCTGCACCGCCATGGTGTTCGTGTGGAGCCATCTTTCCGACGGTGAACCGCATTTCACCGTCAGCCAGGTGGCCTTGAATGACCTCATCATGATTTTCGCATTTGCGCCCATCGTCGGTCTGTTACTGGGGCTCGCGTCCATCCGCGTGCCGTGGATGACCCTGCTGCTGTCGGTCGGGCTTTACATCGTCATCCCGGTGGCGCTGGCACAACTGTGGCGCCGCCGGTTGCTCGCCCGCGGCGGCGAACCGTCACTGGCGCGTGCGCTCCAGGCGCTGAATCCGGTGTCGCTGCTGGCACTGCTCGCCACGCTGGTGCTGTTATTCGGTTTCCAGGGTGGCCAGATCCTGGCGCAGCCACTGATCATCGTGCTGTTGGCGGTACCCATACTCATCCAGGTGTATTTCAACGCCGGGATGGCGTATCTGCTGAATCGCTATTTCGGAGTAGCGCACTGTGTCGCGGCTCCATCCGCACTCATCGGCGCCAGCAACTTTTTCGAGCTGGCGGTGGCCACCGCCATCAGCCTGTTCGGCTTCCAGTCCGGTGCGGCGCTGGCGACGGTGGTGGGCGTGCTGGTGGAAGTCCCGGTGATGCTGTCGGTGGTGTGGTTGGTGACGCGCAGCCGTCGTTGGTATGAAACACGCACTGCTTGACGCCATCATGGTTCAGGCGGACTGGTGTTCCTGCGGCAGCGGTTTCTGCGCCGTCTCCTCCCCAAGCCAGGCGGACAGCAGCGCCCCGGCGATGCCGGTAGCGGCGAACACCAGCATCAGCCAGGCCACGCCCAGGCGCGCCTGCGCCAGCGGCAACAGGAACACCGCCACCAGCGCGCCCACCCGCGACACCGCGGTAGCCAAGCCGTGGGCCGAGGCGCGCAGTTCCGTGGGATAGAGTTCCACCGGAAAGATCCAGCAGGTGTTGGCCGGCCCGTAACTGATGGCCACCTGCCAGAGCAACAGTCCGATCACCAGCACCGCCAGCGGCGGCGCCCCATGTAGTGCGAACACCCATACCAGCAGCAATCCAATGACCGAACCCACGAAGCCCACTATCTGCGCGCGCAGGCGGCCGACGCGTTCGATGCTGACGGCCAGCAGCGCGGTGCCGACGATGGCCACGACATCCAGCAGCGTGTTGCCGATGACGGATTGCACGTTGCCGTGCAGTCCCAGACCCAGGAGCAGCAGCGGTGCGTAAATGCCGAAGCTGTAGCCCATGATGTCGAACAGGAACCAGGGCAGGGTGATGAATAACGTACGCCTTATATAGGTGTGCGAAAACAATTCGGCCCAGGAGGCCAGCGGCGTCTGCCGGCGTTGCTGTTCCGTTGCAATCAAGGCGCTGCGTTCTTTCTCGCCAAGGGACGGCACCAGTTGTGCAAGTACCGCCACCGCTTGCTGGATGCGTCCGCGCCGCAGATACCAGCGCGGCGATTCCGGCAGATTCTTGCGCAGCCACAGAATGCCGAGCGCCGGGAGCGCACCCGAAATCAACATGAAACGCCAGGCGTGTTCGCCCAGGGGCAGCAGCGCCAGGCCCACCATGCTGGAGACCGCGGCGCCACCCATCCACAACGCGAACACCCACACGGTAATACGGCCGCGGCGCGCGCGCGGCAGGAACTCGATCAGATAGGTGGCGGACAACGGATAATCCGCGCCCACCCCCAGGCCCAGCACGAAGCGCAGCGCTACCAGTGAAGCGATGTCCCAGGCAAATCCGGAAGCCAGCGCCGCCACCAGGAACGTAGCCATGTCCAGGAGATAAATCGCCTTACGGCCGAAGCGGTCGGCCAGCGGCCCGCCGAAAAGGCTGCCCAGGAAGGCGCCCGCCAGCGCCGCGCCGCCCAGCAATCCGGTTTGCAATGCGCCCAGATGCCACTGGGGTTTGAGCAGGATCAGGGCGATGGCGATGATGGAGATGTCATAGCCGTCGAGAAAAATCCCCAGGCCCGCGGCCCAGGCGGAACGCCGGTGCACCCGGCCGAGGGCGGCTTCATCCAGATGCTGGGCGACGGTTGGCATGCGTTCAGTATGCTAGTTAGAAGTGGCTAATCCTAATCTTCGCAATATATGCAACGGTGTACCAATGGCCAACGCTCCGGCGTGGCTGACTTGGCAATAGGAATCCATGCATACTGATTGGATGAATTTGGCTTTATCTATGTCGCGCATCGAAAGATAACGGAGAACTCCATGCAACGGCACTACACATTCCTGATGCTGCTGTCCATATTGATCGTGGCAGGTTCGGCTTACGGCGTCTTTATCATCTTCAAGGTCGCCAGTCTGCCAGTCCAAGTTAATATCGTGGACGCGCAAACAGCCGTCATAGAACCCATCAAGGGGATCCCATTGCCGGCCGGCATCCAACCGGGCGACCGCATGCAGCTTGCCGCCCAGCCGTCCACGACACGCGATGTTATCGGCATCAACACACTGTCCGCCTATCTGGCTGCGAGTCTTCCCCTGGGACATACCTATGACTTTGTGATCCAACGGGATGATGCTCAAGTCACGGTACCGGTGACTTCGGTGAATTTGGGTCAGGCATCCGGTATTCCGGTGGTCCAATGGATCTATTCTTTGCAGGCATTGGTTTTCGCCGGCTTGGCACTGTTGATCGTATGGCGCGGACATAACCGTGCGGCAGCGGGTATGGCGCTGTGGACCATCGGCAACATGGCCGGCGGCGCGGCGGTTTTCCCACTGGATGGCCTGGCTGGTGTTGCCATAGTGGCAACAGCGAATTTCGGTTATGTGTTGGCGCGCGTCGGTTTTTATGTGATGGCCGACGCCATCGCCAAGCCGATATTGAGTCCCAATATGCGGCGGTTTTACCTGTTTGCATTTGTCCTGATCTTGGCTACCGGTTCGGTATTGTTCTCACTGGGCGGCCCCTTCCTATATGCATTTACGGGCTGGGCCGGTGGCTTGCTGCCACGCGCGGGTCTTCTATGGTCAGCTGGTTATCTGGTTCCGGTGATACTGCTGTTCAGTGCTTATCAATATGCGAGTGTTGCACAGCGGTTGCGCCTGCGCTGGATGCTGTGGAGCGGCGGGATATTCCTGCTGGGTGTGGTGGCCTCCAATACGCCGATACTTACTGTGCAATTCTCAGTGGGATTCACGGACGTCTGCCAGTTGATCGGTGTCACGGGTTTCCTGTACGCGGTGCTGCGGCACCGGGTGGTGGATGTGTCGGTGCTGCTGGATCGCACCCTGGTATACGGCGGAATCACGGCGCTTGTGGTCGGCATACTCGCGGCGATCAATAGCCTGGTGCAGCACGTCGCCCTGGGTACCAGCGCCAGTTTGCTATTGCAAGTAGCAGTACCGCTGTCGCTGGGTATCGTGCTCACACGTGTGCGCACCTACATGGATCGCATCGTGGAGCGCGTGTTCTTCAGGAAAAAATATCTGGCTGATAGGGCGCTGCGCCGCTTCGCCCGGCTGTGCAGCCGCTTTGAACGGGCGGATGAATTGATGATGACCGCCATCGCGGATATCCGTCAGTACCTGGGTGCGCGCGGCGTGGCCATCTACGAACGCCGCGCTGAGGAGTACGTCTGCGTCCGCCAGCAGGGCGAGGTGGTCTATCCAAGGCACGTGCAGATCGACGACACCGCCTTCGTGGCCGCGCGCGCCGATCAAACTGATATCGATCTGGCGGAATTCCACAGCGCTCTCGGCACCGATGGCTATGTGTTCCCCATGGCCGCGCACGGGGAGCTGCAGGACGTGCTGGTGTGCGCCAGTCGCCCGGGGGAACGCTATCCAGTGGATGAACGCCTGCTGCTGGCGCACGTGGCCCAGCAGATGGGCATGGCGTTGTATGCCCTGCGCATGCAGGCCAAGGCAAAACTCGTGGAGGCGCTGGCGCAGGCCCCACTGACTTCCTTGCCTGAAGTGCAGACGCAAGCGCGCACGCTGTTGAACGCTGCTGCCACGGGTTAATGTCAGATTAAACTAGTGGCCTTCCACTGCGAACAGGATTTCCGCAAAACCCGGTACAGTTTCTTTCCTGTTCCAGTCGCGCTGCAGCTCGCAAATCAATTGCACCCAACTCACGGGTTTTCCACCTGCCTGGTATATGCGCTCGAGACCAGCGCGGTGCGCTTCGACTGAGGTGCCGCCCACTGCATCGATTATCGGATAAACCTCGTAGCCATCCTGCAGGGCATCAAGCGCCGGAAACGTAAGACACGCCTCCGTCCATAATGCCGCCATGATGAGTTTTTTCCGGCCGGTGGCCTTCACCGCTTTGAGGAATTCCACGTCTTCCCAGGCATTGATAGTCGTACGATCGAATGTCTCGATCCCGGGAAAAAGTTCCTGCAATTGATGGATCGTCGGCTGGTTTGCACCTGTCTTCACATTGACCGTCGATAGCACTACCGGCAATTTGTACAGCTTGGCGGTCCTGGCGACCGACACGATGTTGTTAACCAGTGCGCGGCGGTCCATGGATGCCACCGATGTCACTTGGATCGGTTGGTAGTCGATAATGACCAGCGCCGAGTTCTGGGGCGTCAGCAAATGATCCTGAATGGGATCGCGTATGCTTTGACTGGTCATGGTTCTGCTCCTTGAGGTTGCATTGTCTTATGGCTTTGCATCATCTCTTCAAATACTATTATTTAAGGAAGGCCTGATTAATTGCGTGATTTTAGGTTGAGTGTGAATAACAACAACATAGATGTGCCCCAGGTTGGTATCCGCACAGTGAGAGCTGGCGGATTGACGTGTTTAGGGAAGGCCTGATTAATTGCGTGATTTTAGGTTGAGTGTGAATAACAACAACATAGATG
>DAHVFI010000095.1 GCA_027317045.1 Gammaproteobacteria bacterium | reverse complement strand
TCACCACTCATGTTGGTAAATGGCAGGACGCAAACCGAAAAGCGTGCGGAGTCCTTTTCCGGTTTCACCGCAGGCAGTGCCGCCGCCTCTTTCGAGGCTTTCGCGGCGTCGGCGCGTGCGATCATCGCCGCCAACGCATACAGACATTCCTGCACCACGGGGTGCGACGGATCTTCACGCCAACCGTCGAGATCGGTGGTGTGGATTGCCCGCACGTCCATCGGCAGGCGCGCCTGCTCGAAACGCACCGGTACCAGAATGCCGCGCTCGGCGGCTTCGCGCGCCTCGCCGCGCACCCAGCGCGAGGCCACCGAAACCGGGGTCCACACCACCAGCACCGCCTTGGCCGCGTTGATCTCGGCGTCGATCTGGTCATCGAACTCCTGTCCGGGCGTGATTTCTGGGTCCCACCATACCGACCAGCCCTTGGCCTCGATCGCCGCGACCAGCGGTGCGACGCGCGCCTTGTCGGCTCGAGCGTAGGAAACAAAGACGTCAGCCATGCCAGTCAGCCCCTCGAAACGGGTCGCGTCCCGCAACCACCGAATTGTCAAGCATACCGCGCCGGCGGCCTGGAAAGTAGTTCGAGCGGCGTATAACGATCCGATCTTCGCCGCATGCCTTTCGGAATTTACCGTTCCTCAAAGGTCATGCAGAAAGAGCCCAGTTCCTCTAGCAGTGCCTGGGGAAGTGGGGAGGGGCAGGGGCTGGTTAAAGGGCTGGGTCAAGTGACCTCATCCCATACCAAGCCAGGCTGTAACGAAATCCATCCCACTCTTTCTCGCTTCGCAGTCGAGTTTCGTTCGGAAGCCAAGGGCTACTACCCACGGCTGCCAGTTCGGCGCACCGCAACTCCGCCTTTTGCTGACGGGCATTGCGAAAGAAGAGCGGTTAACCCTTTCAGTTAGGCGGGCGTAAAATATCCAGCCATCTGCGGACAGCCCCCGCGGGAGGTAGCGGTAATGGCCACACCGGCCCTGGCATTCGATCTCTATACGTCGCTGGAAGATGAAACCTGCGACGCGCGCATCCGTGCGGCCAAAGAAAAGCTCAAAGGCCGTGCGGTGATTCTCGGCCATCACTACCAGCGCGAGGAGGTCTATCGTCACGCCGATCTCACCGGTGATTCCCTGAAACTGGCGCGCTTCGCTTCCCAGGTGGATGCCGAAACCATCGTGTTCTGCGGCGTGCACTTCATGGCGGAGGTGGCGGATATCCTCTCGCGGCCCGAACAGACCGTGGTACTGCCGGACCTGGCCGCCGGTTGTTCCATGGCGGACATGGCCAATCTCGCCAAGGTGGAAACCGCCTGGCGCGAACTAGCCACGGTGCTGGAACCAGATGCGGATATCACGCCCATCACTTATATCAATTCCGCCGCCGACCTGAAGGCCTTCTGCGGCCGCCACGGTGGCATCGTCTGCACCAGCACCAATGCGCGCGGAATTCTGGAATGGGCGTTCAAACAGCGCAAAAAAGTGCTGTTCTTCCCGGATCAACACCTGGGCCGCTGGAGCGGGCACAGGCTGGGCGTGCCGCTGGACGAGATGGCGGTGTGGGATTTCAACCGACCCATGGGCGGGCTCACGCAGGAACAAATCCACAAGGCAAAAATCCTCTTATGGAACGGTTTTTGTTCCGTACACCAGATGTTCCGCCCCGAGCACATTGATAACTTCAAGAAGAAATACCCGGACGCGAAGATCATCTGCCACCCGGAATGCGCCTTCGAAGTGTGTCGGAGGTCCGATTACGTGGGCTCCACGGAGTTCATCCAGAAGACCGTACATGCCGCCGCTGCCGGCACGCGTTGGCTGGTGGGTACGGAACTCAATCTCGTCAACCGCCTGCACGAGGAAGTGAAACACAAGGGCATCAACGTGCACTTCATGTCCCCCATGGTGTGCATGTGCTCCACCATGTTCCGCATTGATCCGCAGCATTTTGCCTGGACGCTGGAGAATCTGGCCGCAGGCAACGTGGTCAATCAGATCAAGGTGCCGGATACCGATGCGCGCGAAGCGAAGCTGGCGTTGGAGCGGATGCTTGCAGTTTCTAGCTAAGCATCAAAGAATTCTGATCCACATGACAATCGGAGAAGATAATTTCTGCTAAGTTCTAAAGGGAGAATCTTCATGAAATATAAATGCCCACTTTGTGGTAGTCCTCTTACGGAGAGTCATTTCCATAAAGTCATTAAACTTCAGGAAAAAAAGGAAAATACACAAAAGGGAGAGCTCGGGAAACTGAAGAAACAGGCAGCAGCCGCTCAGGCAGCGGCAACAGCCGCAAAGCGGAAAGAACGCGAAATACGAGCTAAAACAAAACAAAAAGTGGATACCGCAAAAAAAGAAGCTACCCTCGCAGAACGCAGTAAAACCGAGATTCGCGACAAGCGCATGATGGCCAAGATCAAAAAATTAGAAGAAGAAAAGAAGATGCTTGAGAAAGGTACATCTCCTCAAGAGATCGGCCTTGCTGATGAGCAGGTTCTCGTTAAACGGCTTCGAGAGGAATTCCCGGGTGATAAAATCGAGCGTACAGAAGGAGGAAGAGGTGGCGATGTTCTTCACGAGGTGATTTTTGATAAAGAGGCAGCCGGCTGCATCATTTACGAATGTAAGCATACCGATAAAATTGCAGCCGCTCACATCAATCAGACATCTCTTGCCAAGAAGACACGGAATGCTGACTATGGGATACTCGTAACAACGGGAACGAGGAAACGATTTGCAGGTCTTGAGCAGGATTCTGGAATATTCATAGTATCTCAGTCAGGTGTTCTCACGCTCGCACGTATCTGTCGAGATAGTCTTATCACCATGGCGAAGCATCAACTTGATGCCGCTGCAAAAGAAGCGGCAGCAAAACGACTAATGGATTATGTAACTAGCCCAGTGTGCAAGACTCCATTGGAAGAAGCGATCTCAAATACCGAACGTGCTCACAAGAACCTATTGAATGAAATGAAACAGCACAAAAAAACCTGGGAGGAGCGTTACGAGCTATATCAAACTATTCGTTATGACGTATCACATGTGCAAAATAATCTCACACGCGTCCTTGGGGGCCATGATCCTCTCAAACTTGAAAAGCCTAAGTTTGAGCCGCTAGCGCTTCCTTTGCAGACGAGCCAATCTTAATACTCACAGGTTATATAGTATTCATGGAGGTAATTGTGTCGAGTTATTTAAAGCCACACTCACCTGAATGGTTTGCTGCTCTAAGACGTGCCAACCCTATTCAAGCGGAGCAGACAAAACAAATCCTCTCTCTCGCTGGTCGTGATGATGTCTGTTCGATATGTGGGGATGATCTAGCAAAAGACTATAAATTAGCGAGTGACCAGATGACTCCAAATTATATTGCGACACTAAGACTGTGCGATGACTGCTTAAAAATACGGCGTAACATGTACGGTGAGAATTTTGTTCCCTTTACGAACTGACGCTCAGAATATCAGTAAGGCCTAAGTAATCAATGAACGTCGCGCCGTTTGCGGCACGGCTTGGTAGCAACAGCATCTAATTTCAGAGGTGATGTGATGAAACGTTTCTTATCTGTTCTCGCTGCCTTATTTGTTTCCTTGCTGATTGCAGGCCCAAGCTGGGCCGCCGACAGCCAGCCTGCTGAAAATGCGGCGTCCGTCGCTTTGCACCAGCTATTCAAGACTGCCTGGCAACAGGAGATGCGGGAACATCCGCTGGAGGCTTCGGCCGACGGCTTCCACGAATATGACGGCGAGTGGGCGGATATGAGTCTTGCAAACATTGCCCATGAGAATGATGAGAATATCCAGACCCTGAAAGATCTGGCGGCCATTGATCGCAGTCAGTTGTCCGGCGAGGACCGTATCAGCTATGACCTGTTCAAATATCGTTATGAGAACCAGGTGGAAGGCTATCGCTTCGGTGGCTATCTGATGCCCATGAATCAGTTGGAGGGCATCCAGACCCTGAGTACCCTCACCCAAACGTTGCGCTTCGAGACTGCCCGGGATTATGAGAACTATATTAAGCGCCTGCAGACCTTTAATGTTTATATGGACCAGACCATCGGCTTGCTCAAGGAGGGCGTCAAGCGCGGCATGACGGAACCCCAGGTGGTGATGAAGCGCATTCCGCACCAGATCGCCGCCAACATCGTTGCCAAGCCGGAGGACAGCGCATTCTACGCGCCGTTCAAGCAGATGCCCGACATCATCCCGGCGGCGCAGCAGGCGCGGCTGCGCGCTGCAGCCAAGGCCGCTATTACGGATGTGTTGGTACCCGCTTACCGCAAATTCCAGAAATACTACGACGCCGATTATCTGCCCCACTGCCGCACCAGCATCGCCGCCGATGACTTGCCCGATGGCAAGGCGTATTACGCCTTTCAGGTACGCCTCTATACCACCACCGACATGACGCCGAAGCAAATCCATCAGTTGGGGTTGCAGAAGGTGGCGCAGATTCATGCGCAGATGGAAAAGGTTTTCAAGCAGGTGGGCTTCAAGGGCAGTTACAAGGACTTCCTGCACTACCTGCGCACCAATCCGCGTTTCTACTACAAGAACCCGCGGCATTTGCTGGAAGCCTACCGGGCCGCCGCCAAGCGCGTGGATCCGCTGCTGGTGAAATATTTCCCCATCTGGCTGCTGCCGCGGGTTACCTACGGCGTGTATCCGATTCCGGCGGCACTCGCGCCCGACACCTATCCGGCCTATTCGGTGCCGCCCGCGGGTGACGGCAGCGTCGCGGGTTACATGGCGGTGAACTTGTACAAGCCCTCGAGCCGGCTGAAATACGATATCCAGGTGCTCACCTGTCATGAAGGCCGGCCGGGCCATCAGCTGCAGATTCCCATCGCCATGGAATTGAAGAACCTGCCGGATTTCCGGCGCTTCGATTACTACAGCTCCTACGGGGAGGGCTGGGCCTTATATACCGAGAGCCTGTGCAACGAAATGGGTCTATACAACAATCCCTACTCGAAGTTCGGTTATCTGGATTGGCAGATGTGGCGTGCGGTACGGCTGGTGGTGGACACCGGTATTCATTCCGAGGGCTGGACCCGGGCCCAAGCCGTCAAGTATTTCGAGGACAACACCGCGCTCAGCATTCAGAACATCAACACCGAGGTGGATCGCTACATCGCCTGGCCCGGACAGGCGTTGTCCTACATGATCGGCGAGATTGAAATCCATGATCTGCGCAAACAGGCGGAGAAAGAACTGGGTCCGAAGTTCGACATCAAGGCCTTCCATGCCGCGGTGCTGGAACACGGCAACCTGCCGCTTAAAGTCCTGAAGAAAGTGGTGGATCAGTGGATTCAGGACAGTTTGGCGGGCAAACCCCAGCCTATGCATACCTGAAGATTCACCGTAGTCGTCGGGATGGGAGCGGCCGGTCCGACCGCTCCCATCATCGACAAAGCCTGGTCATAAAATAAATGCTGGAAACAGCTTTGTGACCTGTAGCCGACCCGCAGCCCGCTAAACACGCGCGTACGACAGCCTGCGTGGTGCAGGCCGGGGGTTTCCGGTATCATTTTGTGGCTCCGCGGGCGGCGTTTGCCTGCGGAACAGCCCTTTCACCTGATCGATGGTCCGCGCGGGCGGTGGGATTACCCGCCGCCCTTTGATTTTCAGCCACCTAAGGTTTCCGTCCACATGGGCAAGCGCACTGCTTTATATGACACCCACGTAGCCGCCGGCGCCCGGCTCGTGGATTTCGGCGGTTGGGACATGCCGGTCAATTACGGCTCGCAGATCGAGGAGCACCACGCGGTGCGCCGCGCCGCCGGCATGTTCGACGTGTCGCACATGACGGTGGTGGACCTGGACGGCGCGCAGACGCGCGAGTTCCTGCGCAAGTTGTTGGCCAACGATGTCAACAAGCTGCGCGAACCGGGCAAGGCGCTCTACAGCTGCATGCTCAATGAGCAGGCCGGCATCATTGACGATCTGATCGTGTACCACCTGCGTGATGATTGGTTCCGCATGGTGGTGAATGCCGCCACCCATGACAAGGATCTGGCGTGGATCGGCAAACAAGCATCGCCCTTCGGCGTGAAAATCAGCGAACGGGACCTCGCCATGATTGCGGTTCAGGGACCGAACGCCCGTGAGAAAGCCGTGCGGGTGCTGCCGGCTGATGCGCGTGCGCCGGCGCTCGCGCTCAAACCGTTCACGGCGCTCAAATACGGCGGGTTCTTCATCGCGCGTACCGGTTACACCGGCGAGGACGGTTTCGAGATCATGTTGCCGCCGGCGCAGGCAGCGGAACTCTGGCAGGCTCTGGTGCGGGAAGGCGTGGCTCCCTGCGGCCTCGGGGCGCGCGACACGCTGCGCCTGGAAGCCGCCATGAATCTGTATGGCCAGGATATGGACGAAAATACGACGCCGCTGGAATCCGGTCTTGGCTGGACCATCGCCTGGGAACCGGCGGGGCGGGATTTCATCGGCCGCAAGGCCCTCGAAGCCCAGCGGCAAGCCGGCACTAAACGCAGATTCGTCGGCCTGCTGCTGGAAGACAAGGGTATTTTGCGGGCGCATCAAAAGGTGATTTGCGATGGCACAGGCGAGGGCGAGATCACCAGCGGCACGTTCTCGCCTACGCTGGAGCGTTCCATCGCGTTGGCGCGGGTGCCGATTGCCGCCGGCGACAGCGTGCAGGTAGACATC
>DAHVFI010000092.1 GCA_027317045.1 Gammaproteobacteria bacterium | reverse complement strand
CTTCTGGGCGCTGGCCTTGTATGCCGATGCCATCATCTCGCCGGCATTCTGCGGTTACATCTGGACCACCGCCACCTCGCGCATGCTGATGGCGATCTCCGATGAGAAACTTGGTCCCGGACAACTCACCCGCATTAACCGGCATGGGGTTCCGTGGGTGGCGTTGATCGTCACCTTCATCATCGGTTTGTTGTTCTTTTTCCCATTTCCTTCCTGGCAAAAACTGGTGGATTACGCTTCCTCCGCCACGGTGTTGTCCTATGGGCTGGGCTGCATCGTGCTCTTGCAGATGCGCCGGGTGATGCCAGAAGTAAAACGTCCTTTCCGTTTATGGCATGCCTGGATCATCGCGCCGCTGGCCTTCATTGCCTCCAACTTCGTCATGTTCTGGGCAGGATTTTCCGTGGTCAGCTTTTTGTTTTTAATACTGCTGGTGGCTCTGGTGGTATATCTGATCTATCGTGCACTTAAATCCGGCGAAAAAGATCCTCTCGACTGGCGGCATGCACTTTGGCTGCTCCCGTATTTCGGCGGTATGTGGATACTGGGTTGGATCGGCCCGGTATCCATGGGGGGCATCGGTGCGCTCAACATCTATTGGGACATGCTGGCGGTGGCGGTATTGAGCCTGGTTATCCTGTATATCGCCTTGAATACCAGCGTCAGCGCCGAACGCTCGCACGCGTATTACGCCGACATCCTCAAGGCCGACGCCTGACGGACGCCAGACGGCTGCGCTGGTTGGATTGCTCGCGATTCTGTGAAGCCTGCGACCACATCAGCCTTAGATTCAGGCTTGGCGCCTCAATCGGTATCGAATTGCTGCCACCAGTGGGCGGGGGGCGGCTGTGGCGTCGCCGGCACGGGCATGTCGGCGGCTGTCGGCAGCACGCGATACAGCACCATGGGCTCCTCGGCTTTGACTTTGAAAATTTCCTCGAAGTACGGTGGCTGCGGTACCGGCAGGAATTTCCTGTTCTCCGGCTGGTCGCTGGGACCAAGATATTTGGTGTTCACCAGCACATAAGCCCCGGGTTTGATCTCACCGCGGTGAATTTCCGCGTAAAGTTCGCGGCTGGAACGTACATAAGGCATGGGCGCACCCAGCACATAGAGTGTCATGGGCCGCGGCCATTGGAAACTCACCACCTGCCCGGGTTCCTTGGCCACCGCCGCCTTAATCTGTTGGTAACCCGCGAGGCCGCCGATGCGCCGATCGTGGAACGGCAGCCAGGCGATCACCAGCACCCCGAAGAACAGAATGAATGCCGCCGCCCAGATTTGCAGCGTTGCCCGCATCCATCCGCTCCAGCGTCCGCGGAACAGCAGGGGTACGGCGGCCAGCGCCAGCAATGCCATGGCCGGCGCCGCCGGCAGAATGTATTTGCTCTGCTTGGACGCCGAGATGGTGAAGAACAGCAGCGTCCACAACGCCCACGTCAGTAGCACGCGCCAGCGTAATTCGCGGATGTGACGCAAGCCGAAATAGATTCCAAACGGCAACAGCAGCGACAACGGAAACATATCGCCCCAGACGGTCTGCGCATACATCCACCAGGGTTGCAGATGATCGAAGCCCGAGACGAAACGGGTGAAGTTCTGATAGACCAGCACCGCGCGCACGAATTCCCAGTTCACCGTCAAACCGGCGGCGATATACCAGGGCACAATACCGAGAAGCGCCAGCGCCAGCCCGCGCATGGGCGCCAGGCGCCAGCCTTCCCTGAAGGTCCAAGCGCTGCGTCTGCCCATGTCACGGCCCGCGCTCATCACCGGTTGGGCGCTCACGAAGGCCGACACTATGATTTCAATGGCCATGGCCGGCAGGGTTATGGCCAAACCCACCGGGCCCTTCGCGGCCGTGGCCAACAGCACCCCCAGCCACAGTTCCCAGGGAAAGCCGCGGCGCATGGGGTCGGTGCGCAAACGCACAAAGCCGCTGAAAGCGATGAGCGTTCCCAGAATCAACAGGCTGTCGGATTGAGCGGTGAAAAAGTTGTAGAGAATCCCCGGCAGCGCCGCGGCGGTGAGTGCCAGCAGCCAACGCGGCCACTGGGGAAACAGTTCTTTCTGCAGGCGAACCAGCCACCATACCCACAACAGCAAGCCGATATACCCCGGCAGGCGGATGGCGGCCAGCAGCGGCAGACCGCTGAGTTTGCCGGCGATGCCCAGCCAGAAATACAGCGGCGGATACTCGATGTAAGGCACGCCGTTCTTGATCGGGATCAGCCATTCGCCGCGCGCCAGCATCTCGCGCACCGCCTCTGCAAAACGCGGCTCCATGGAGGGTACCGGCCCATGATTGAACAACGCCAGCGCGTAAATCACGGCCAGCGTCACGAATAACAAATTAAGCGGATTATATTTTCTCAAGGGCTGCATCAACGCCACCTTCCGCGAACCCAACACCGCGGTCATCATAGCAAGTCTTTTTCATGCGAAGATGCCTCGCATGAATTACCGCCATGAGTTTCACGCCGGCAATTTTGCCGATGTGATGAAACACACGCTGCTGATCATCCTGCTGGAAGCCTTGAACCGTAAACCCACCGCCTGGCGCTATTTCGATACCC
Organism: Gammaproteobacteria bacterium; assembly: GCA_027317045.1. Lineage (GTDB taxonomy): Bacteria > Pseudomonadota > Gammaproteobacteria > Natronospirales > REEB76 > REEB76. The sequence continues at coordinate 207 of DAHVFI010000092.1, read as the reverse complement.
ATGCGGGCGCCGGTCGTTACGACCTGAAGAGTCAGGCGGCGATAACAACCACCGAAGCAGCCGACGGCATCGGCCGGCTGTGGCCACAGCGGAATAACGCACCGGCTCCGGTGCAGCAACTGTGCGCCATTGTTGCTGGGGTGAATCCGGCACTCGCGCCGGGTGCTGCACCGCGATTCTATCCAGGCTCGCCTTCGATTGCCGCGG
>DAHVFI010000087.1 GCA_027317045.1 Gammaproteobacteria bacterium | reverse complement strand
CCTTGCTGAGCAACACCAGCACCGGCAGCTGCAAGGGGGTTGTCCAGGCAAGCAAGCGGCTGTCGAATTCCGTGAGTGGATGCCGCGCATCCATCACCAACACCAAGCCCGCGAGCGCACCGCGAGCGCTGAAATAATCCTCCAGTAGCCGCCCCCATTGACGCTGCACTGCCGACGGCACGCGCGCATAGCCATATCCCGGCAGGTCCACCAGATAACGTGCCTCTGAGACCGCGAAGAAATTGAGCAACTGGGTGCGGCCGGGTGTTTTGCTCACGCGCGCCAAACCCTTGACGCCGGTGATGGCATTCAAGGCGCTGGATTTGCCGGAATTGGAACGCCCGGCGAAAGCCACTTCACGGCCGCTATCCGGCGGCAAATCCCCCAGGCTGGCGATGCTTTTCAGAAAGCGGGTATGACGAAAATCAGCGGCCATGGGGGCGTTTCCGGTGGAGCAGGCTCGAGAGCCTGGTGTAAAATCCAGCCCTCATTTACGGCGGACTCGCCCGGGGCTGCGTTCCCACGAGCATATCCCATGACCGCCGTGCCGTGTGCTTTCCCGTAAGGAGCTGTGCCCCATGAACAAGTTTGTGATGATGGCAGCTGCGGCCAGTGTTTTTGCGCTCGTTGGCAGGGTAAACGCCGATGGCAACGCCGCTGCCGGCCAGGCTAAAGCCGCGATGTGTGCCGCCTGTCATGGCACTGACGGCAACAGCGTCAGCCCCCAATTCCCCAAGCTCGCCGGTCAGAACGCAGGTTACATCGTGCAGGAACTCGAGCGCTTCAAGTCCGGGGCGCGCAAAAACCCCATCATGGCGGGCATGGCCGCAGGCCTGAGCGCACAGGACATGCAGAACCTGGCGGCCTGGTTCTCCAGCCAGACTGTGAAAACCGGCGAAGCGGACCCGGGCCTGGTGAAAGCCGGCGAAACGCTTTACCGCGGCGGCGACCAGGCTTCCGGTATTCCAGCCTGCCTCGCTTGTCATGGCCCGGATGGCGCCGGTAACGCGCCGATGCCGATTCCGGCACTCGCCGGCCAGCACGCGGATTACGTGGTGACTCAGTTGCAGGCATTCGCCGCTGGTGCCCGCAAATCACCCATGATGGACCCCATCGCTTCACGGCTCACGCCGGCGCAGATGCAAGCCGTGGCCTCTTATATCCAGGGTCTGCACAGCACCCCGATTCAGCCCTGACACGGCTGAACTTTTGGCGTGTCACACCCTCTGAATAGCTGCACGTCACCTTGAGCGGAGTCGCGTTACGGAGAAACGTATAAACAGATTCAGGCTTGCCGCCATGCTGGCGCTCGCTCTTGCGGCCGGCGCCAGCATGGCTGCCAGCGCGCCCGAACCCTATAAGGAGGGCGTCAACTACATTCCGGTGATGCCGGCCCAGCCCGTGAGCGTCAATCCGGGCCAGATCGAGGTACTGGAATTTTTCTGGTACGGCAGCCCGCAATGTTTCGCGCTGGAGCCCTACCTGCAATCCTGGGACAAAAGCAAGGCCGCAAATGTGGTGCTGATCCGGGTACCGGCCGCCCTCAATCCGCGATGGGATCTGGCGGCGCGCGCCTATTACACCGCTCTGCAATTGGACCTCGGTGACCAGGCAAATGCCGTGATCTATGCCGCCATCCATATCAGCCACCGCGACCTCGCGAGCGCCGCGGGCTATCAGAACCTGTTCACCAGCCAGCTTGGCGTTGATGCGAAGCAGTTCGCAACTGCCTGGAATTCGCTGGCGGTGGACGCGCAGATTTCCCAGGCCAAGGTGCTGGCACAGCGCTATGGCATCAACAAAGTTCCGGCCTTCACGGTGAATGGCAAATGGCTCACCGGCATTGGCTTCCACTTGAGCGGTGCACAGATGATTGGCGCTGTCAATTGGCTGGTACAGCGGGAACAAGCGCTGCTGCCGTCGGGGACACCTTGAAAACTGCTTTTTTAACCCTTCGCCGTCTCGGCGAATTGCGGGAGGATCGCGATGAAAAAACTTAAGGCCCTGACTATGGGACTGCTGGCTATCGGCGCGCTGGCGGTGAGCGCAGCGGCGCTGGCCGCCAATGCCTCCAGCTTTCAGGAAGGCGTGAATTACGTGCCGGTGTCACCGGCCCAACCCACCACGGTGCGACCTGGCCAGATCGAAGTGATCGAGTTTTTCTGGTACGGGTGTCCACATTGCTTCGGCGTGGAGCCTTATGTGGAAGCCTGGTTAAAACACAAGCCCGCGAATGTGGTCTTCAAGCGTATTCCCGGTGCCTTCACGGGCGGTGAGCATTGGGATGTTGATGCCAAGGCGTTTTACACCGCCCAGGCCCTCGGCATCGGTGAAAAAATCCATGAGCCGCTGTTCAACGCCATCCATCTGCAAAACCAGTACGACCTGACCAGCAGCCAGAGCGCCCTGCAGAAGTTCTTCGCCAACTACGGCATCAGCAAGCAGCAATTCGATTCCACTTGGAATTCCTTCGGAGTACAGCTCAAGGTGAATCAGGCACTGCAGACCGAACAACGCTACGGACTGCAGGGCGTACCCACGTTCATCATCGACGGCAAGTGGATGACCGGCGCCGGCTATCAGATGCCGTATCCGGAAATCGTCAGGTGTGTGCAATTCCTGGTGCAGCAGGAAGAAGCGGCTCTCAAGAAATGACCTTGGGTTTAATGCAGAAAAAGCCGGGGCTTGCGGCCCCGGTCTTTTAGTTCCGATAGCGCTGGCTCAGTGCTTGGTATAACCCGCCGGTACCTCGAACATCGAAGCGGAGAGGTTGCCGGTATCCAGGCTTTTCAACTCGGTATACGAGGTAAAGATCACGCTCAGACCACCGGGGTTCTGCTGCGGCGGGTTGTGTGCGTGCTTTTCGGTGGTCTTGGCGAACAGCCCGCTCAACATCCCGCCCAGACCCGACGAGGGCGCGGAACTTTGCTGGGTCTGCGTCTGCGGCTGATTGTCAGCGCCGCAACTACTGATGCAGCCGCCCGCCCAGGTGACGTCGGTGACCACTGGATAACCCTTGATCTGCTGCAGTTTGCCGAACAATTCCTTCTGACCCTGTTAGCTGGCGAACGGCATGCGCTCCAGGCCCAATTGCCTGCTGTTCACGCTTGCGTACATCTCCGGAAGGTGCAGCAGCCGCAGGTAAGCCTGGGAATAGGCGTTCTGCTCGCGCCGCAGCTGCTGAAAACGCGGATCGTCGGAATTCCATAACTCCGTGGTCATGAGGCTGCGGCTGCGTTCGTGGGTTTTGAGATTCTCGGTTTCCACGTCCCAGGTTACCTCATAGTTGTGGGTATTGAAGCCGTTGATAGCCTGGGTTTTGCCGGTATCGCGCACCTTCAATTCGCTCTTCACCACGCGCACGTCGCTTTGCTGCCGGCGCGGCGGGCTGGATGCGCCGCCGGATGGCTTCTCAGCGGACGGCGGCGTATAGATGGGGCGTTCACTGTAGGTGTGTTTGTCGGGATGAAGTTCAATCCGCGTGTTTTGATCCACATCGATAGATAGTGATGTGATCGCCGCCCTGCGGACCGTGCGCCATCCATTTCTGCAGGGTGCCGAGCACCACGCCGGTGAACTTGATGCGGGTGTCGGTGCGTTTCGTGTGTCCATGCAGATAGCTGGTGTCGCTGATATCGCTGGCGCCTATGCCGGCAATACCCCCGAAATAGATCATGGTTTGCACTGTCACGTCCGCCCGGACGGTGGAAATCGCCAGCCCCAAGGTTATCCCCAAGGCGGCAGTCAACGTGATTTTGCGGTTAACGTTAATCATTTTGTCTCCCCCGGTATCTGGTGCCGTCAACAAAAGTTCAAGTTATAAGCCCAAGCGCGGCGCTTGCCAACAGGGGGCTGGTAAACGCCGGCGGTTCCTTTACACTTCACCCCCCTCAAGGATGATCGCCATCACCCATGTCGCCTTTTGACGCCATCCCCCGCCTCGGCCTGCAAGAACGAGCCGCACAGCAACACCTGCACCTTAAGCCCTGGGATTCGTTGTTCCGGGCGGCGATCATCGCGGGCCTCATGGCCGCGGTTTTCCTGAGTATCCACGGGCGCTTATTCCAGCCGTTGCTGCACGCCGCCCAGGAACATCATTGGACGCGCTTCATCGTGCATCCCAGCATCCTGTGGATGCTGATGGGTTTTTCGATGCTGTTTTTCCGTACGCTGTTGTGGTTCCGTTACCGCACCCCGCCGGTCGCCGGTTTCAGCGATGCTCCCACGCTGACGGTGATCATCCCGGCCTATAACGAAGGTCCCATGGTCTCCCAGTCCATCGATTCCGTGGCCGTTGCCCACTACCCCTACGGACGGCTGGAGATTTTCGTGGTGGACGATGGCAGCGGCGACGACACCTGGGAACACATCGAGGCGGCCGCCCAACGCCATCCGGGGCTGGTCACCACCCTGCGCTTTCCCCAGAACCGCGGCAAACGCGCGGCCTTGGAAGCCGGTTTCCGTCACGCCCGCGGCGACATCATCGTGACGATCGATTCCGACAGCGTCATTGAGCGCGACACCCTGTTGGCCATGGTCGGACCTTTCCGCAACCCGAAAATCGGCGCGGTGGCCGGCCGGGTTTCGGTTTATAACCGGGGTGACGGCTTGATCCCGCGCATGCTCAAAGTACGCTACGCCCTCAGTTTCGATTATCTGCGCGCGGTGCAATCCACCTATGGCACGGTGTATTGCTGTCCCGGGGCGCTCGCGGGCTACCGTGCCAGCGTGGTGCGCGCGGTGCTGGATCGCTGGGTGAATCAGAAATTCATGGGCGTGGCCTGCACCTACGGCGAGGACCGCTCCATGACCAATTACATCCTCGCCCAGGGCTACGACACCGTCTACCAGCGCGCGGCCGTGGTGCACACCGTGGTGCCGCTCACCTATACGCGGCTCTGCAAGATGTTTCTGCGCTGGGACCGGAGCTACGTGCGCGAGGAAATCCGCTTCGCACGCATCGTGTGGACACGTCCGCCGGCGGCGCGCGCCATCGCCGTTACCGACGCCATCGTAACCAATCTGCGCTATCCGGTAAGCTGGGCGGCGCTGGTGCTGCTGGTGGCCATCATCATCTGGCACCCGGCGACGCTGGTGCGATTCCTTTGCGTTATCGGCATCATGGCTTGCTTCAACATGCTCTACTATTTGCGCAGCGAACGCTCATGGGATTTCGTGTACGGCATTTTCTATTCCTATTATTCCGCCTTCGCGCTGTTCTGGATTTTTCCCTATGCGGTGCTCACGGTGCGCGCCAAATCCTGGCTGACCCGCTAGATCCCCGGCGCCCGCCTCAAAACGCCTTCTGCAACTCGAGAAACGTCTCACGGCCGTCGCCGGGGAAATAGCGATAATTGCCGAAACTGTAGTCGGCGCGTTCCGCATACGCCTTGTTGGTGAGATTGGTGACGCGCAGCGCCAATGACCAGCCGCGCACCAGAGATTTCTCCGCGTACACGTTCAATAGATCCTGGCCGCCGTAACGATGCTGGTTGGATTCATCCAGCCAATAACCGCCCACATGTATCCAGGCCAATTCGAGCTGTGTGGTGTCCGCGGGACGCCAGCGCAGGCGCACGCTGCCGAGACTGCGGGGCGCATATTTTACGTCGTTGCCGGTGGTGATGTAGTTTCCCTGGCCGAGGTTCTGGCTGAAGGCATAGCTGTGTACCGCATAGGTGCCATCCAGGAGCACGGCGAGGGACGAAGTCAGCACGTAACTGAGGCTGAATTCCACGCCGCGCGAGCGGATGCGGCCATCGCTCACGTTGAACCCGTTGGCATCGCGAAAGATGAAATGGTTCTTGAGCTGGTAATAGGCATCCGTGTCCCAGCCGAACCGGCCCGCCTGTCCGCGCCAGCCGAGTTCAAAGGCATTCAGCGTTTCCGAATGCAAGTCGGCCACGGACTGTTGGCGCTGCAGCTCGTAAAGCTCGATGGTCTGGGGCGCGCGGGCGCCGCGACCCATATCGAAGTATAAAGTTTGTGTGGGCGTAGCCAGATAGCTCATACCCAGCTTGGGCAGCACATTCACGAACTGATCGGAGCGGTCGGCGGGTCGGTTGAACAAACAGCCGCCGAACGGGCAGGGAATGCCGTTGTCCTGCGTGTTGCCCACGGGAAGGAAATTCACATAAGTGTAGCGCACGCCCTCCAGGCGCAGGCCACCGGAAAACAGCCACTGCGGATTCCAGTAATGGGTCAGGTCCACATACGCGGCCAGGGTGCGGCTGTCGGCGGCATAGTCGTAATGCAAACCCTGCGGGCGGATGGCGGCCTGCGGCGGCGGCAGCGTGGTCACCGGACCCGGCTGGAACTCCATCACGGTACCGTGAGCGTATTCCGCATCGCTGCCGTAGATCACCGATGTGGTGGGTGACAGGGTATCGCGCAGCTTCACCTGCACGCCGGCGCTGTTGGCGGCCGTGGTGGCGATAGGCTCTCCCGGCAGGTAGTGTTCGGTGAAACTCATCCAGTTGCGGCGCGCATACGGCGTGATGTCGAGCTCGCGGCCGTCCGTCAGGTGCAACCGCCATTTCTGCAGCACCCGCAGGCTGCGTGCATCCCGGAACGCGCCGGGCGTGGGATTGGAATAGCGCAAGGCCGGATTCTCATACGCATCCAGGCCATAGATATAGCCGGCGGTTTTCTGATTCAGGTTGGTAGCCTCCAGCAGGGTTTCTCCATTCAAGGCGCGGCCGCTCTGGTCGAGGCGCAGGGTGAATTTCTGCTGGTCGTAACCGGAATTCGCGCGGAAACCGCCGTCGTGGGTGGCGTTGGCGCTGATACGCCAGCCGTTGCCGTCGTTCACGCCGCCGACGCTCAGTTCGGCGCGGCGGTAGTCGTTAGAACCCAGCTCCAGGCTGGCGCTCTTGCGGGGCTCATATCCGGGTCGGCGGGTCAACACATTGACGATGCCGTCGAGGGCGTTGGAGCCATAGAGCACCGAACCCGGGCCGCGAACTACTTCGATCGCGCGCGCCTGCTCGGTGTTGATATCGAACAGCGCGTTCACGTCGCAAAAACCCGCCGGTTGGATCGGTACGCCATCTTCCAGCAGCAGGAACGCACCGCAGGCACCCGCGCCGGTAAACAGCGGCGAGCGAATGGCCATGAGGCTTTCCTGGCCGCTGCCCGCCGTGATCCACACGCCCGGAACCGTGGTAAGTAGTTGGGAGGGCTGGGTTGCGCCCAGCAGATTCAGCGTAGCGCTGTCCACACGCACGGTGTTGTCCGGCAAGACTCGCACCGGCACCGGTGCGCCCGTGTCCGTCACCACCACCTGTCCCAGTTGCACGGTGTTGTCGCCAGCCCAGGCTCCCTGACTGAACCACAGGCATAATCCCCATGCGGAGCAGGCCAGCAGGCGTCGCAGAGCACGGCGGAGACCGCCGCTCCCACCCCAAAACCCGTTATCAGATCGCTGCCATTGGAAGCAGGCATCTTGGTCGCGGGAGCGGCTGTCCATTTTGTGGAAGCGCCGGTACCCGTCGCGATGCCTGTCTTCCGATTTCATTGCGGCAAGGCAAACGCCACCACGTAATCGCCGCGCTTGCCAAAACCATCGCCATGGCCGCCGGCGGCGATCACCACATACTGGCGGCCGCCCACGGCATAGGTCATGGGCGTGGCCTGACCACCCGCCGGCAGATGATACTGCCACAGCATTTTGCCGCTATGGATATCGAAGGCACGGATATCAGCGTCCATGGTGGCGGCGATAAAGACCAGCCCACCGGCGGTGACAATGGGCCCGCCGATGTTGGGCACGCCGAGATTCCAATGGTTGAGCAGCACGTTGCCCAGCGGCACTTGCCATTCGATCCTGCCGTTCACCATGTCCACCGCCGCCAGTTGCCCCCAGGGTGGTTTCACGCAGGGTATGTGCAGCGGCGACAGAAATACGGAGCGGCGCATGCCGTAAGGCGTGCCGGTCATGCGTCCGAATTCCCAACTGTCATACTTGCTGGAATCGGCTTCGGCTTTGAGCCTGTCGCGCGGAATCAGGGCATCCACCCACGGCAGATTCATGGTGTTGACTACGGCGATCTGGTGCACCGGATCAAAGGCCAGACCACCCCATTCGACGCCGCCGGCATTTCCCGGCTGCTGAATGGTGGTTTTCAGGCCCGGCGGCGTGAAGATGCCTTCGGAACGATATTGCTGGATAAGCTTGCGGCATTGGCCCTCATCCCAGAAGGTCAGGCCCCAGGCATCCTCCGGCGTCACCGGCCCCTGGCGCACCAGCGGCGGCGGCGCGACCGGAAACGGCTGGGTTTTCGACAGCACTTCGCCCGGCGCACCGTCCTGGGGCACGGGCTTTTCCATGACGGGAAATACCGGCGCACCGGTTTCGCGGTTGAACGTGAACAACATGCCGGTCTTGGTTGCTTCGATGACCGCTGGAACATGTTGTCCGTTGTGAATCAAATCCACCAGCGAGGGTTGTGCAACCGTGTCGTAATCCCACAGATCATGATGCACGAGCTGGAAGCCCCACACCAGTTGGCCGGTGTCGCCGTCGAGCGCCACCACCGAATCCGCCCAGCGGTTATCGCCGGGCCGTTCGCTGCCAAAGTAATCCGGGCTCGGCGAAGTGGTGGGGACAAACACCAGATGTCTTGCGGCATCCACCGACAGCGGCGGCCAGGCGTTGGCCGCGCCGGTGAGTCTCGCGGCCTCGGGCGTCCATTCCTTGTACACCGGATTAGAGGGATCGCGCGGAATCGGATCCCAACTCCATACCAGCTTCCCCGTGCGCGCGTCAAATGCGCGCACCGTGCCGCGCTCCAGTTGCACGCCGCGGTTGTCGCCGATGGAGGAACCCACGATCAGCTTGCCGTCCAGAATCACCGGCGGCGAGGTGACGAGATAGTTGCGGTAACTGCTGCCCGGCTTGTAGGTCGAATCTATTCCCGGCAGCAGGTCCAGTATGCCGTGCGCGCCGAAATCTTCACACGGCTTACCGGTCTTGGCATCCAGCGCCAGCAGGCGGCTGTCCAGCGTGGGCGCAAAAATGCGCGCGTGACAGGGAGCATTGGACGGTGATTGAGCGTCCAACCATAGTGTCACACCGCGGGAAGCGGCATCGGAATACCACAGCTTCTTAACGTGACTGCCGTAGCGCCAGCGCTGCTTGCCGGTGGCAGCATCAACCGCCACCACATTGGTTTCGCTAGTGGTGAAGTACAGCATGCCGTCGTAGAGAATGGGCGTGGCCTCGAAGGTCATGTGCGACTTCCACTCGTCCCCTGGAAAACCGGCGCCGGTCTCGCCGGTGCGGAAAATCCACGCCACCTTAAGGTCGTGAACGTTCGCCGGCGTAATCTGGGCGAGCCGCGAATAACGCGTGCCGCCGGCATCTCCGCCGTAATAGGCCCAGCCCACGTTGGCAGCCGGTGTGACTGGCGGGTGTCCACCGCCGCAGCCGCTCGCGGCGAGACCGACAAAGGCCGCTGCCAAACTCACTCGGAAAATCTTGTGCATGGTCCACCTCCTGTCCGGTGCCATGGAAAATAGATGGCAAAACAGAATCAGGCAACCGCAAATGTGATGAGCGGCGCCGTTCCGGGCCGAACGGCACCGGCCGCGGGACGAATGTCGCTCAGGACTGGAAAAGCCGCGGCAGGCGGCTGCGGTAACGGCGGCTGAAGTTCACGAAGCTGCCGTCCTTGAGCAGGATGCGGTAGTCACCGCTGTCCCAGGGCTGGATCTCACGGATGTGGTCAATATTCACGATGTGGCCGCGGTGCACCCGTACGAAGCGCCGCGGGTCCAGCTTCCTTTCCAGCGAGGCGAGGGACTCGCGCAGCGGGTAAGCGTTACCCTGCGTGTGGACGGTGACGTAATTGCCGTCCGCCTCGATACGATCTATGTCGGCGGTATTGAGGATGAATTCGCGGTTGAATTTCCTCACCACCAGTCGCTCGATGCCGCTGTGGTTGCCCCCGGCGGCGGACGCCACAGGTGCAAGCGGCAGGGTCGCGCGGATTTCAAGCCACGAACGATAGGTTCTGAAGGCATACAGACCTGCGATGACCAGCCAGTAACTGACGAAGTCCTTCCGGTACTCGTAAAACCAGCCGGCCACTGGCGGGCCAAAATCGTAGTGCGCACCGGCTGCTATGTAGGCGAGTTTGCGCAAAGCCACCATGCCGCTGACATGCACAATCGAATAGGGAAGCGTCAGGAGGATATGCGCCGGCACACTCCAGGGCCAGGAACGCGCGCTGATCAACAGGCGGTCATTCATCCAGGCGATCGCTGGAATCAACATCCAGATCAGAATCACACTGCTGAATTCCCAGATAAACGGTTCCCAGGGCGACAACACCCTGCCCTCCCGAGCAAAGTTGCTGAGATCGGTCAACGCATTCACGATTGCAATGGCTGCAATCGCCCCGCCAAAAACAATGAACTGCCACAACCACACGCGGCGCCGGATGGCAGCGGAGTCAAGAACAGAAAGGACGCTCACAGACACATGAATCCGCCCCGGCGATGCTTAATTTAATGATAAGGCCATGGCGGAAAGTACGCGGGGGCCAGAGGCCCCCGCGTAGCACTTGCCTGCCATGTCCGCGCTCAGGTCAGGCACATCCCCTTCTCAGAGTTTAAGCGGCGCGCGGCCGGCATTCTGCAGCGCGGCATTCAACTGTGGCAGGTCCACCAATTGTAGTTGACGCCACTGGTGCATGACCGGCTGCAGCGCCCGGCTCTGGAGTTTGAAGCCGGTGCGCGCGTCCGGAGTGGGCGCAGCATCGGCGCTCTCCACCGCCCGTTCGAGATCCGCGAGTGCGCCCCCGAAATAGTTCAGGTTTTCCAGGTTGACGGGCGGCACGCCCACGGAATCGTCCGGATTGGCGGGCGCGGCCCCGCCGATGGCATCCAGTTTCCGGGTGAGCGCCGCGACTTGAGCGGCGAGCTTACCGTTGACCTTGCCTTTGAGGTCCCGCAATTGCGTGAGCAGCGACGCGATGGTGTGGCTGGCCTCGGCCACCTGCACGCGCGCCGACTCGATCTGCTGCGCGAACTCGAGTTGGTGACGCAGGCTGATGGTGAAGATTTTAACGCGCGGGTCTTCCAGCACCGTGAGCGGCTGGCTGTAGGATTTGCCGTTCACCGAGAGTCGCAGCGTGTATTTGCCGGGCACCACCCACAGGCCGCCGGCTTGGCCGTGGCCTTTGAGCGCCGGGGGCAGCGCGTAACGCAAATCCCAAACGAAGCGGTGCACGCCGACACTGGCCGACAGCGGCGTCGGTCGCGTGACCCAGTCGGGTGTGGAATTGATCTTGGAGAGGTTGATTTTCTCCGCCGGGGTGTCGCTGCTGAAATGCTGCACCGGATTCCCCAGCATGTCATAGATGTCCAGCGTCACCGGCGTGTAGGCGGGTGCCTTCAGGTAGTAATCAATATAGGCGCCTAGCGGCGGATTGTTCGCATGCGGTTCGTCGACCGGCAATGGGGTGCCGGTGAAACCCGCCGGCAACACCCGGTAGGCAGGCGCCGGTTTGAACAACCAGGCGGGCGCCTGCGCCACTTTGGCGGTGAGCTGCCGCAACGGTGCCACATCATCCATGATCCAGAAACCGCGGCCGTGGGTGGCGATCACCAGATCGCCGTCATGCACGTCGATGTCGCGCACCGAGGTCACCGGCAGATTCTGCTGCAGGCTCTGCCAGCGAGCGCCGTCGTTGAAAGATACGTAGATGCCCCTCTCGGTGCCGGCGTACAGCAACCCCGGTCTCACCGGATCCTCGCGCACCACATTGACGAAACTGCCGTCGGGAATGCCGTTCACTCTCAGCTTCCAGGATTTCCCGCCGTCGTGCGTGACATAGATGTACGGCTGGTAGTCGTTGAGCCGGTGACGGTCGACGGCCAGGTAGGCGGTGTCGGCGCTGAAATGCCCGGCTTCGATGATGGCCACTTTCGACCAGGGAGTGAGTGGCGGCGGGGTGACGTTAGCCCACTGCTTGCCGGTATCGTGGGTCACCCATACCAACCCGTCGTCGGTGCCGGCCCAGATGAGATCGGCTTTCAGCGGTGAGGGCGCGATGCTGTAGATCACGCCGCGGCGCGGGGTTTTGACCGAGGCATCCACCGCCGTGACCGCATCCAGGTTGGACGGCACCCCCGGATTCGGGCGCGACAGATCCGGACTGATGATGCTCCAGTGCCGGCCGCCGTCGGTGGTGCGGAACAGCTTTTGATTGCCGAAATACAGCGCATGGGTATCGGCCGGCGAGAACGCCAGCGGCATGGTCCAGACGCCGCGGTACAGGCCGGGATAGGCGAGCGTGGGACCGACGCTTTGGGTCTGGCCGGTGGCGATATCGAAACGGTCGACGCCGCCGCCGTAATCGCTGCCGTACACATAATTAAAGTTGCGGGGATCCACCGCCAGATAGCCGCTCTCGCCGCCGGCGGTGATTTCGCGGAACTGCATCATGCCGATGCCGTCGGTGGTATCGGTGCGGCTCGGCAGGGCCGCGGCGCCCGAGTCCTGCTGCGCGCCGTACACCCAGTAAGGGAAACGGTTGTCGGTGGTCACGTGATAAATCTGGGCGATGGGCTGGTTGTACCAGCTTGACCAGGTCTTGCCGGCGTCGAGGCTGACGATCACGCCCTGATCCGAACCGGCGATCATATGCGCGGAATTGTCCGGATCGATCCACAGGCTGTGATAGTCGTCGCCGGTGGGATCACCTTTCATGGGCAGGAAGGTTTTGCCGCCGTCGCTGGATTTGTAGATGACCGTGTCGCACACGTACACGATGTCGGGATTCTTGGGGTCCACCGTCACTCCGCTGAAGTACCAGCCGCGCTGCCAGATGCGTTGATCATCCGATACCCGCGTCCAGTGCACACCGCCGTCGCTGGATTTATAAAGCCCGCCTTGGTCGGCATCCACCAGCGCGTACACGATCTGCGGATTGCTGGGCGCTACCGCCACACCGATGCGGCCCACGCCTTCGTCGGGAAATCCGCGGCCGCTGATCTGGGTCCAATGGTCGCCGGCGTTGTGGCTGACATACAGGCCGCTGCCGGGACCTTTGGAGGGCGGATACACGTTCCACGGCGGCCGGCGCGTCTGCCAGAGGGCGGCAAACAGGGTCTGGTCGTTGCCGCCGAAGGCCAGGTCAATGGCGCCGGTGTTGTCGTTCTTGTACAGCACCTTCTTCCAGGTGCGGCCGCCGTCGCTGCTCTTGAACACGCCGCGCTCGGCATTGGCCCCATAGGCATGGCCCAAGGCCGCCACGTAGACGGTATCGGCGTTTTTTGGGTCCACCAGCACGGCGCCGATCTGCTGACTATCGGTCAG
>DAHVFI010000084.1 GCA_027317045.1 Gammaproteobacteria bacterium | reverse complement strand
CGTCAGGAAATCGCGCAACTCGAATTCCAGAAGAACTCGGTGGCGGGGCTTGCCAATACCTGGTCGGCGGCACTCGCCTTCCAGGGTCTCGAATCACCCGATGAAATGCAGGCGGCGTTTACCGCCGTGACCACGGCCGACGTGAACCGGGTGGCACGCGCCTACCTGAATCCCGGGCACGCCATCACCGCCATCCTCACGCCCGAGTCTTCCGGTAAACCAGTGGCCGGCAAAGGGTTCGGCGGCGCGGAATCTTTCAGCAGCGCGCCGGAAAAACCCGTGGCGCTGCCCGCCTGGGCGCAAACCGCGCTGGCGCGCTTGAGCCTGCCGGACTCCACCCTGCATCCCTATGCAACACGGCTGCCCAACGGCATCCGGCTCATCGTGCAGCCCACGGATGTAAGCGCCACGGTGTCGGTTTATGGACGCATCAGGAACCAGCCGAAATTGCAGGAAGCCGCCGGCCAGGAAGGCGTGGCGGATGTTCTGGACGGTCTGTTCGAATACGGCAGCCGCCATCTCGACCGCTTGGCCTTCCAGAAAGCCCTGGACGACATCGCCGCCCAGGAAACCGCCGGTACGGAATTTTCGGTGCAGGCACCGGCTGCGCATTTCGCGCGCGCCGTGCAGCTCTTGGCCGACAACGAGCTGCATCCGGCACTGCCGGCGTCGGCTTTCCCGGTGGTGCAGATGCAGACCGCGCGCCTGGTGGCGGGCCAGTTGCAAAGCCCGGATTACTTGTTCCAGCGTGCCCTCAACAAGGCGCTGGTACCGGCGGGGGATCCCAGCCTGCGGGAAGCCACGCCCCAGTCGGTCATGGGCTTGAAACTCACACAAGTACGGAAATACTACGCGCAGGCATTTCGGCCGGACCTGACCAGTATCGTGGTCATCGGCGACGTCACGCCGGCTGAAGCCAAGTCCGTGGTGGAGAAGTATTTCGGCGCCTGGAACGCCGAGGGCAAGCCGCCGGTCACCGATTTGCCGGTAATTCCATTGAACAAACCCTCGCAGGCCGTGGTGCCGGATAAAACCAGCGTGCAGGACACGGTGGTGCTGGCAGAGGCTGTCGGTCTCAATCTGTTCAGTCCTGACCACTATGCGCTGGAACTGGGCAATCAGGTGCTGGGCCAGGGTTTCTACGCCTCGCGCCTGTACCGGGATCTGCGCGAAAAAACCGGGCTGGTCTATAACGTGAGCTCCGATCTCACGCTGGGGCGCACCCGGGGTTTCTACCAGGTGGCCTACGGCTGCGATCCGGACAAGGTGGCACAAGCACGGGCGCTGGTGATCCGCGACCTCAAGCAGATGCAAACCGCGCCGGTCACCGGCGCGGAACTGCAGCGCGCCAAGGCCTTGATGCTGCGCGGCATTCCGCTGCGGCAGGCGAGCGTCGACAGTATTGCCGCGAGCCTGCTGAGGTATTCGGTGGAGGGTCTGCCGCTGGATCAGCCCATGATCACCGCCCGCCGGGTGTTGCGGCTCACTGCCCCTGAAGTCCAGGCGGCCTACAAACAGTGGCTGCGGCCCGATGATCTGGTGGAGATAGTGAAGGGGCCCACTCCGCAGTAAAAGAAGGCGAGGGGTGAGGAGCGAGGAACGAGGAACAAATACAGGGCGCATACCGTGGGAAATGCCGGCTTATCGCCGGCCCTTTTCGTTATCGAGAAGCTGGCTTCACATCGCCTATCTTGAGATGTTTAATGCACGGTGCAAGCACGCCCATATCCAGGGCAAAAAATTTCATGAAGTTCGTGCAAATCCGTTGACACTGTAAAAGTCGGGGGCTAGCATCCGCGCCGTCCTGGTTTCCCGGAGGCGCCCGCATGGGCAGTTGTAGTAGTCACTGTAAACGGAAAATCCACCTGACAGGCATTGCCTCCCGCGCCTGATTCCCTTCCCGCGCGGGTGTTTCTGTCGCCAGGCAACACACGGACATCCACGCGCCTATGTTCAGTAAAAGCTTGAGCAAGCAACCACTGTTCCGCGGGGCCGCGGGCGTTTTGTGCATGCATAACCGCTGAATCAGGATTTACCGCTTGCAGCGCGCCTCAACATCAGAACAGGTGCAAGCATGGAATTGAGGGTGGTCAATAATCTCTTGCGTGGCAGCGGGCGTCCGGCCGGTCAGAACCATGGCGCGCGCATACGCGCACGCCTGCTGGAAGTCAGCTGCATGGGCGCGGACGACGCCCTGGATACCTTCGACACCAGCATCCAGGGGCTGGTGGAGGGCGAAGCGCAGGCGCGGCTTGCCGACTACGGCCCCAATAGCTTCGCCCGTGAAAAAAAACACGGCTTCCTCTATCAACTCCTCAAACGGCTAAGCAATCCGCTGAATGTGCTGTTGATTGTCCTGTCGGTTATCTCGTTCGTAACCAGAGATATCGACGGAGGCGTCATCATTGCTGCCATGGTAGTGCTCTCGGTGGTACTTACCTGGGTGCAGGAAGCGCGCTCCAACAATGCAGCCGAGAAATTGCGTGCCATGGTGACCACCACCGCGACGGTATTGCGCCGCGAGGAGTTGGATGACACTCAGCCGGACACTGGTGACGATAAAACCGGCGAACCGCGTATCACCTACCGGGCAGTGCGCAAGCAGGCACCCATCGAGGAACTGGTGCCCGGCGACCTGGTGCAACTCTCCGCCGGCGACATGATTCCGGCGGACGTGCGCCTGCTGTCGGCCAAGGACTTGTTCATCAACCAGTCGGCGCTCACCGGTGAGTCACTGCCGGTGGAAAAATTCGCCACCGCGGTGGCGGGCGCCGCCGGCAACCCCCTGGAATTGAACAACCTGGCTTTCATGGGCACCAACGTGGTGAGCGGCACCGCCATCGCTTTGGTGGTCATGACCGGCGCCAACACCTATTTCGGCTCGCTCTCCGGCACCCTGGTGGGCGAGCGTATCCGTACCAGCTTCGACCGGGGCATCCACCGGTTTACCTGGCTGATGATCCGTTTCATGCTGGTGATGGTGCCGCTGGTCTTGCTCATCAATGGCCTGACCAAGGGTGATTGGGGCGAGGCCTTTCTGTTTGCGTTGGCGGTGGCCGTCGGCCTGACCCCGGAAATGTTGCCGGTCATACTCAGCGCCAACCTCGCCAAAGGCGCGCTGGTGATGTCGCGCCGCAAAGTGATCGTCAAGCGCCTGAGCTCCATCCAGAATTTCGGCGCCATGGATATATTGTGCACCGACAAGACCGGCACGCTTACCCAGGACAAGGTATTTCTGGAGAAGCACGTCGACATCAATGGCAATGACAACGAACGAGTGCTGGAACTGGCGTTCCTCAATAGTTATTACCAGTCAGGGCTGCGCAACCTGCTGGATATCGCAGTGCTGGAAAAGGTGGAAATGTATGCGGATCTGCACCCGGAGCGCAATTACCGCAAAGTGGATGAGATTCCCTTCGATTTCCAGCGCCGCCGCATGTCGGTGGTGGTGGAGGAAGAGCACGAGCGTCATCTGCTAATTTGCAAGGGGGCGGTCGAGGAAATCTTCAGCATCTGCTCGCAGGCGGAAGTCGAGGGCCATCGCAAGCCGTTGGTGCCGGAGGATCTGCTGCGGCTGCAGGTCGTCACCCTGGCGCTCAATAATGACGGCTTCCGCGTGATCGCCGTGGCGTATAAGGAAATCATCGATCCCAAGCGGATTTATTCCAAGGAAGATGAAACCGGCATGGTGCTGTTGGGCTATATCGCGTTCCTGGATCCACCCAAGGAGACTGCCGCCGAGGCCATCGCCAAACTGCGCGCACACGGCATCCAGGTCAAGGTGCTCACCGGCGACAACGATGCGGTAACCCGCAAGATCTGCTCGCAGGTAGGCCTGGAAGTCGAGCACATCGTGCTCGGCAGCGACATCGAGAACATGAGCGACGAGGGCCTGGCGGATATGGCGGAGGAAGCCGCGGTATTCGCGAAACTCTCGCCTGAACAGAAGGCGCGGGTGATTCGCGCCCTGCACCTGAAGAACCATGTAGTGGGCTTTTTGGGTGACGGCATCAATGATGGTCCGGCTCTCAAGGCGGCCGACGTGGGAATTTCAGTGGACACGGCGGTGGATATCGCCAAGGAGTCCGCCGACATCATCCTGCTGGAAAAGAGCCTGATGGTGCTGGAGGAGGGCGTCATCGAGGGGCGCAAGGTGTTCGGCAACATCGTCAAGTACATCAAGATGGGCGCCAGTTCCAACTTCGGCAACATGTTCAGCGTATTGGGCGCCAGCATCTTTCTGCCGTTTTTGCCGATGGCGCCTATCCAGATCCTGGTGAACAACCTGTTATATGACTTTTCGCAAATGGCTATCCCCACCGACAACGTGGATGTCGAATATCTGCAGAAGCCGCGTCAGTGGGACTTGAAGAACATCGGTTGGTACATGCTGGTCATCGGACCGCTCAGCTCGGTGTTCGATTACATCACTTTTGGCATTTTGATTTTATTTTTTCACGGCTGGCACAACCCTGCATTGTTCCAGACCGGCTGGTTCGTGGAATCCATTCTTACCCAGACGCTCATCGTGCACGTGATCCGCACCGCCAAGGTGCCGTTCATCCAGAGCCGCTCGAGCTGGGCTCTGCTCGGTACCACCACCCTGATTTGTATCATCGGTATGTGGCTGCCATTCAGCTGGTTGGCGCATGCCTTCAGCATGGTGCCGCTGCCGCTGACGTTTCTGCTCATCATGCCGCTCATCATGGTGGCCTACATCGCGCTGACCCAGTGGGCAAAATCGCGGCTGGTACGGCGCTTCGGTCTTAATTGAAGTTCGTAACCCACCCTGCCGGCGCGTGCTGCCGGTGTGTTCCGGCGTTCCTTTGCTGTTGAGCCTCAAGCCCGGGTTGCACCGGTCTTTATATCCCATCTGGCTTGATGCAATCCGGCTTGTTGACCGGCAACGCTATGCCGAGCAGTGTGAATACCAACGTGCAGTCCGGGCCG
>DAHVFI010000081.1 GCA_027317045.1 Gammaproteobacteria bacterium | reverse complement strand
TCGCGGCATCGCTGGGTTCGGGGCTAAGGGCATCGTACACTCAGCGGACTTGCTGCGGCTCACGCAGCGACTACCTTTGGTAGTGGAATTTTTTGATGAGCCTGCCACCGCCGAGGCAGCGCTCGCGGCTCTGAAGGATATGATTCCATCGGGCCACATCATTTCTTGGCCAGTGAGCTGCCGCGTGTAAGCGGTTACGAGAAAGGTGGGGAATATCTTGTGACTATCAGCAGACGCTTGCCGGTGAAAGCAGGCGGCGCGCACAGCGGTGCGCTGCGCTTCGTTATCAGCATCGGCATCGTCAGCCTGTTCGCGGATTTCACCTACGAGGGCGGCCGCAGTATCGTCGGGCCGTACTTGGCGGTTCTGGGTGCCGGGCCGATTTTTGTCGGCGTGGTGGCCGGACTCGGTGAATTCCTGGGTTACGCGGTGCGCCTGGCGTCGGGGCGATTTGTAGACCGCCATCGAGGTCACTGGAAAGTGATGGGCGCGGGTTACACCCTTAACATGCTGGCGGTGCCGGCGTTGGCCTTGGCGCCGGTGGCTTGGCTGGCGGGGCTGCTGGTTTTTTTGGAACGTATCGGTAAAGGCATCCGCAATCCCGCCAAGGACGCCTTGTTGTCCCGCGCCGGCCGCGAGCTGGGGCATGGCTATGCTTTCGGTTTGCATGAATTTTTGGATCAGCTGGGCGCGGTGGCCGGTCCGCTGCTGGTGGCGGCGGCCGTGGCGTTTTCCGGCTATCGGCTGGGTTTCGCGGTCCTGGTCGTGCCGGCACTGCTGGCGTTATTTTTCCTGTGGCGTGCGCGCGGCATCGAACCGGAGGCCGCGCCGGTGGAGAAAGGGAAAAAGCGCGCCAAGTTTGATGCGCGCTATTACCGCTACATGGCTTTCTCAGCGGTGACTATCCTGGGATTTTCCCACTTCATCTTGGTGGGTTTTCATTTACAAGTTACGCATCGTCTGTCTCCCGAGCTCATCCCGGTACTGTTCGCGGTGGCTATGGCCATGGATGCTTTGGCGGCGATTGTAGTGGGGCGCTTTTTTGATCGCTATGGCCTGAAGGTGTTGTATGCGCTGCCTTTGCTGACGCTGCCGACATTGCCCTTGTTGTTCCTGGCTGTGCATCCGGTGTGGATTTGGATCGGCGCAGGATTCTGGGGTGCAGCGCTGGGGGTGCAGGAAAGTACCGTACGTGCGGGCGTGGCCTCGCTGACGCCGGAAGCCCTTCGAGGCACCGCTTTTGGATTGTTCGACACGGTGTTCGGTGCTTCCTGGTTTGTCGGCAGTGTGATCCTGGGAGCGCTGTATGCGCTGGGGCCCGGATGGCTGGTGAGTGTGGCAGTGCTGCTGCAATTGGCGGCCCTGCCGTTGCTGGCTAGCATTCAGCGTGACGCTTCTCCAGCATGAGTGGACTGAACGCCAGCCAGCAGCGCTATGTCATGGCTGTGTTAGCAGAGATCAACAAGCACCTGGATAGTATTGAGTCCGTCATGGAGGTTGAGAGACTTTCAGCGGAGGGGAAGAAAACGGGATTTTCCGCAGATGAATATTTCACGTTGCGAGAATTCCTCGCGGAAACTCGTGCCGATATCGGAAAACTCATATCACAGTTGGCGTTAGTGCATCCGGAAACGGGGGTCTCCGCCCGCTGGAGTCTGCATACGCATCTGGAGTTCGCCGATGTGGAATTTCAGGAACTGAGCGCTTCGAAACTGCGTGGCTATGGACCTCTGGACGAACACGCCTGCGCGGAGCTCCAACAATCGGTTGATGGCTTGCGTAGGCGCTTGAGGGGATTATTGAGGGAATTCTGAGCCCCCCCGATTCATAGTCTCTATGGTTTGACCTTGACATAACTTTAGACCCGGTCTAAGTTTCTGGGTATACAAACGGCTGTCCGGCCGGGTAGGGCAACCGACACAGACAACATGTTCCCGGATGTTCATGGAGTAGTTCAGCTAGAAAAATTCAACGTCTTATTAAGAACTTACCTGCGGAACTATGATCTCGCGCAGTAATGATTTCCAATACACGCCCGCAAATCGAGCCGCGTCAAATTGCAAGGCGTAAGAACGCTTGCCAGCGGCTTCGTGGCGTCTCAATCACATCACGGCCATATACCGATGTATCGCATGCCGGCGCATCCATGACACGAGAATTTAAAAAAACGCGGCACTTCTGGCGCAAGAATGCCGGAGAGTATTTTGGCGCGGTGATAATTTTGCTTGTTTGCCTACCGGCGGCAAGCGCACTTCCACCGACAACAGCGGTAGGCCAGGACTACGGCCATATCGGTACTCCCGCCAAAATTACCGTCGGTTACCAGCCCTATTATGCGGAAGCTTGGTCGGCCGCCGTGATACGTGGGGCGCATTTGGAGAAGCAATATTTGCCCGTTGGCTCATCGGTAAATTTTTACATCGCCAGCCGTGGACT
The DNA here is from genome assembly GCA_027317045.1 of Gammaproteobacteria bacterium. Lineage (GTDB taxonomy): Bacteria > Pseudomonadota > Gammaproteobacteria > Natronospirales > REEB76 > REEB76. The sequence goes on along the minus strand of DAHVFI010000081.1, from coordinate 391 downwards.
GGTGTTGGTGCATGCGCTGGAGGCAGGCGAGATACAAATCGCCTATCTGGGCGATGTGCCCGCGGTGTTGGCGGCCACCAGCACGGATGCCGCCATCGTTGCGGTGCCGGCCACCAGTGAGAATCAGTGCAGCGTGCTGCTGGTTCGTCCGGGCGCGCCCACGCATCGCGCCGCACTGGTACGCTGGCTGAACGGCAAACGCATGGCGGTGCCGCGCAATTCCTGCAGCGAGTCGTTTCTCGACCACCTGCTGCGGACCTACCATATCCGTCCCGCAGCCGTGTATAACCAGGATCCCGACACCATTGCCACCGCCTTCTGCGCCGGACTGCTGGATGCCGCCGTCGTCTGGCAGCCGGCGGCAACGCGTATCCAGTCCACGGGGTTGGCG
>DAHVFI010000070.1 GCA_027317045.1 Gammaproteobacteria bacterium | reverse complement strand
GTTTCTTCTCCGCCGGTTCGAACAGATGCACCGCCTGTTCCCGACCCTTTACTTTATAGGAGCCGCGGTCGATAAAGTCAAAGGCATCCCCACAACACTCGCGGGTAGCGGCCGATACCAGGATGCGCGCCACGCCTTTGGTCTGGCTCTCGATTCTGCTGGCCAGATTCACGGTGTCGCCGATGGCGGTGTAGTCCAGCTTGTTTTCCGAGCCCATGAAGCCCACCACGGCGGAGCCGGTATGGATACCGATGCCGATGTCGAAGCTCTCGGAGAGTACGCCTAAATCCCGACGGAATACTTCCAGCACCTTGGCCATTTCCAAGCCGGCCTGCACTGCATGTTTCGCCTGCTCCGGGTCAGGCACCGGCGCGCCCCAGAACGCCATGATGCAATCGCCGATGAACTTGTCCACAGTCCCCCCATGCCGGAAAATGACCTCCACTTGCCTGGAAAAATAGCGGTTGAGCAGTGATACCACTTCCTCGGGGGTGCGGGTTTCGGAAAGCGGCGTGAATCCACGGATGTCGGAGAACAGCACCGTGAGTTCGCAGCTGCTGGCCTTGTCATCCAGAAGATTGCGCTGGGTCTTCACCAAGTCGCTGACCACCCGTGGATCGAGGAAACGATTGAATAGCCCGATGGCATACAGGCGATCGCGACGCTCGCGGAAGTAATCCGCAAGCCCAAGGCTGACGAAGAAAACCCAGGCAAAGATCAGCGGCTGGAATACCGGTATCAGCCAGCGCTGATCGAGCAGGGTGTAAGCGATCGCGATCAAGACTGGTGTCGCCAAAAGCAGCGCCGTACCGGTGAAAATCAATCCCCTACCCCAGCGGAAAAATGCCGCCACTCCGAGCACTAAAATTAATGCCAACAGCGCCCCCACAAAGACCGGCGGACGACGCATCCAGTCGCCGTTCTTCAGGTTGGCAAGCGCGGTGGCCACTATAAATGCACCCGGATAGAGATGGCTGATGGGCGTAGCTTTGAGATCGCCAAGCGAGGTGGCGTTACTGCCGATAATCACGATCTTGTGGGTGAACTCGTCAGCGGGACGTTGGTGATTGTGACGCTGGAAATCGGCGTACACGTCATAGAAAGAAAGATGCGGGACGGCTTCTGCGCTGCCTCGCCAGTTGAGCAGGATGGAAGGTTGGTCCGGCACATGCCAACCGAGCGCCTCCGCCACCCGTACCGGCAGCGAGGGGATGCGCCAACCATAGGCATCATAATACAGATAATAACGCCGGCTTATCCCATCCGTGTCCTGCAGCAAATTGATCACGCCCACACGTCCGGTCATGGCAAGCGGCGGCAACGGAAATTGCAGCGCCACGCGCGCGTTCGGGTCGGCGCCGGGACCGGGTATAAAACCGAATTTCGCCGGGTAGTCTTTGATGGGCGCGTTCTTGCTATCGTCGGCGCCCTCCAGCCGCACCATGGGGAAAAATACTTTATCGCTGGCCGTGGCCACATCAATGAAATACTTATCGGAATCGGGCCGTACCAAATCCGGATCCACGAAGTTGATGTCGAACACCACGGCCGCGGGCTGCTCGGCAAGAATGCCCTGCAGAAGTTGGCCGTAGACTGCCCGCGGCCAAGGCCAGCCACCCGTCTGTTTGGTCATTTCATAGAGACTGCGCTCATCGACGTTGACCACCACCACGTTAGGGTCCGGGGTTCTGCCGGTCGCGTGTACACGAACGAGCGTATCCTGCAGCCAGTATTCAATGGGCCGGAGTGCATGGAAGGCAAAAAAATTAATGCTGATCAACAAAACAAAAGCGAGCAGCACAATCCCGCGAGCGGAAAGCCTGGATTTGACCTGCATGGTGATCCCCGATGCCGTGATCCCCCACGGCTGATGTCCATCAGCATAGCGGGTTTTGAAAAATCTACCAGCGGTGATAGGCGGGATGTCCGGGTTTCACGGCCACGAAAGTGCCGCGGCAGGTATCACACAGCTCGCCGCCGACAATCAGCTCGCCCTCCACCACCGCCCGGTCGTTAGCAGACGATACGACTCGGGCACGCAATTCGATGGGTCGGTCAGTGGGCGTGGGACGTTTCAAGGAAATGGCGTATTCGGCGGTCACAGTGCAAGGCGGCGCGTGCGCGCCGATTTTTTTCATCAGATACCAGGCAGCGGTCCAGTTGCAATGGCAGTCCAGCAGTGTGCCGATGATCCCACCGTTCAGTATCCCCGGCGCTGCTGCATGATGCGGCTCCGGTGTCCACACGGCCAGCACCTCATCTTCCCGCACGAAGCTCTTGATATGCAGCCCTTTTGAATTCGCCGGGCCGCAACCAAAACAACCGCTCAGTGGTGCATAGGTATCCTGAAGGGACTTTGCCGTCATGCCGCACCCTTCACGCCGGTCCGCGGCAGGAAAATCTCCGCCAGCATGCAACGCACGCTGCCACCAGCACAATTTTCGATGGTATTCACGGGACTGGATACGATACGCGTGTACTTATTGATGATGCCCCGCTGCGTGGGCGTGAGACTGTGTTCAGCGCGCATGGACATGGCAAGCACGGAGCCGCCATAGCGGGTACCGAGTTGCAGCACATTGCCGGCGAATGCACCCATCTGCTGGGCCGTAATCGGGATGACTTCGTGCCCGGTTTGCTCAAGCCGCTGTTGAATGCGGCGACGCTCACTTACTTCCGGGATACTGGCTACGCAGAATATCGTGAAGCGATCGCCCATGCTCATCATGACGTCAGTGTGATAGATGGGATTGCCGCTGCCGTCCCCTGCGTGGAATGCAATCAATTCGTACTCCAGCTTACCGGCCCATTCTCGCAGCAGCTTGATATCGGTGCGTGGCGACAGGCATGCGTAAGCTACCCGGTGCGGCCGATCGAGCACAAGGCTGCCGGTGCCTTCCAGATATCGGCCCTCCAGTTCCGCGCCGGACAGATCTTCGATATGCGCAATCTGATAACCGCGCTGCTTGTGCAGTGCTTCAATGATATCCGGACGGCGTTCCCAGCGCCGATTCTGGGCCCGCATCGGATAGAGATACACGACACCATCGGCATGAAAG
>DAHVFI010000066.1 GCA_027317045.1 Gammaproteobacteria bacterium | reverse complement strand
GATGTGGAACGCGGTCATTTTCTGGCGGCGCACACCCAAGCGCTTGCGCTGGTCATTGGAGGGCGGGTGGGGCATTACCGATTACCGCGGGACCACTCAAAATATGGAGCTTATGCCGGAAGCGCATCTGGGGAGCTGGTTTGTGATTGCGCATTTCCGTACCTCCGCAGGCAAGCGACGCGCGGTGATGTTGGCACGGGACAGTTGCAGCATGGAAGGTTTGCGGCGGTTGCGAATACTGTTGAAATATGGAGTCCCTAAAAGCTGAAATTTCCTGGTTGCATCGGCCTTCAGGGCCGGGAAAGGCAATGGAATTACGGAATTTCCCAGTTCACTGCCTGATGGTTGGCGGCAAAATTGGGTGGCACTAGCACGGTGCTTTGGGGTGAGTTTTGATTGTCAACTTCCGGGTAATCCAGGGTGTAATGCAGGCCGCGGCTTTCCTTGCGCTGTATGGCCGATTGGATGATGAGTTTTGCGACCTGCGTCAGATTGCGCAATTCGATCAGATCGCCGGTGATGCGGAAATTCCCATAATATTCTTCGATCTCATGCAGTAGCAACTCTGCACGGCTCAGGGCGCGCTTAAGACGTTTATTAGTGCGCACAATTCCTACGTAATCCCACATGAAATGGCGGAGCTCGCTCCAGTTGTGCGAGACCACAACCTCCTCATCTGAATCCGTGACCCGGCTTTCATCCCATTTCAGCAGGTCGCGAGGGTGTTGCGGACCGTCATTTGCATCAGCGATATCCAAAGCCGCAGCGTTACCGAAGACAATGCATTCCAGCAGGGAGTTGCTGGCCATGCGATTGGCACCATGCAACCCCGTATACGCAGTTTCGCCGATGGCATACAGACCTGGCAAATCGGTGCGCCCGCGCAAGTCGGTCAATGCGCCGCCACAGGTGTAATGTGCCGCCGGCACCACCGGGATCGGCCCCTCCGCCATGTCGTAGCCGTAGCTCAGGCAACGCGCATAGATAGTAGGAAAGTGTTCCTGGATGAAAGTTTTCGGTTTGTGGCTGATGTCCAGCAATACATGGTCGGAACCAAGACGTTTCATTTCATGGTCAATGGCGCGGGCCACGATATCGCGCGGCGCCATTTCCTCGCGCGTATCGAATTTATGCATAAAGGGCGTCCCGTCCGGCAGCAGCAGTTTTCCGCCTTCGCCGCGCACGGCCTCGCTGATTAGGAAGGATTTGGCGGCGGGATGGAATAGACAAGTGGGATGGAACTGCATGAATTCCATGTTGGCCACGCGGCAGCCGGCGCGCCAGGCCATGGCGATACCGTCGCCGCTGGAACTGTCTGGATTGGTGGTGTAGAGATATACTTTGTTGGCGCCGCCGGTGGCCAACACTACGTGCCGCGCTCCAATCGTATGCACATGTTGTGTGCGCCGATCCAGCAGGTAGGCGCCGTGGCAGCGCGGCTCCGACAGGCCCAACTTGGCGGCGGTGATCAGGTCCACGGCAATATGCTGTTCCAGCACGGTAACATTGGTACGGGCGCGCACCAACTTTTCCAATGTGGTTTCAATTTCGCGCCCGGTGACATCATCGGCGTGCACTACGCGCCGGTGACTATGACCGCCCTCGCGGGTCAGATGGTAGGCGCCGGAATCATTCGACTCATAATCGCGGGTGAAATGCACACCCTGAGCAATGAGCCAGCGGATGCTGTTTGGCCCCTGTTCGACCACATAACGGACGGCACGGGGATCGCAAAGACCGGCGCCCGCGTCAAGGGTGTCTTCGATATGCGATTCGACGGAGTCGGTCTTGTCGAGGGCGGCAGACACGCCCCCTTGGGCATACAAAGTACTGCCCTCCGACAACGGGCCCTTGGAGGCCAGGGCGATGCGGTAGCGCTCAGGCAAGCATAGAGCCAGGGTCAGTCCGGCGGCACCGCTGCCGAGGATGAGGACGTCGTAGCTCAGGGTCTGCTGCATGGTTCGCCGATCTCTCAGAGGCTGCTAGAATGTAGCACCAGGGCCCCAGAGGCTCCGCGGGATGCAAATATACCCGTATCCAGTTCTCTTTGGCGAACTATCTGTCCCAGTATTTGTCTATGAACCAAACGCATGCATAGCCCCAAGCCGGTCTTTGAAGCCCGGCCGGGCAAGGCCGATTCCGACCAGATGCTGGTCGAGCGCGTGCAGCGGGGCGACAGGGCAGCTTTTGACGTGTTGGTGCGCAAGTATCAGCACAAGATCATCAAGCTGATCTCCCGCTACGTGCACGACAGCAGCGAGGCGCTGGACGTGGCGCAGGAGGCGTTCATAAAGGCATATCGGGCAATCCCCGGGTTCCGCGGCGAGAGCGCGTTTTATACCTGGCTGTACCGCATCGCCATCAATACCGCCAAGAATTTCCTGGTGGCCGAGGGTCGTCGGCCCTTGGATCATGGCGTGGATCTTCAAGATCCGGAACAGTATGACATGCAGGCGCGCCTCAAGGATATAGATACGCCTGAGCACTTATTGCTTACGCAAGAGATACAGAAAACGGTAGAGCACGCCATTGATGAACTACCCGAGGATTTACGTACCGCTATCATGCTCCGCGAGATAGAGGGTCTGAGTTACGAGGAAATTGCACAAGCGATGTCTTGCCCGGTGGGCACGGTGCGTTCACGGATCTTTCGGGCACGTGATGCCATCGATGAGAAGTTGCGCCCGCTTTTGGATTATTAGTGTGATGCAGACATGATGACGGAAAAACTGCGAGAACAGGTTTCGGCATTGGCCGACGATGAGCTGCCGGCGGACGAACATGAGCTGCTGGCGCGCCGCTTCGCTTTAGAAAAATACCTGGGCATCTGTTGGGGACGCTATCATCTCATTGGGGAGGCCATGCGCAAGGCACTGCCGCAGATAGATACCCGCGACTTCGCTGATCGCGTCATGACGGCATTGGAGCATGAAGCTACGCTCATCAAGAAACATGACGATAGATTGATTCGCAATTTCAGCAAAACCACCGCAAGCATGGCAGTAGCGGCATGCGTCGCGGTTGTCGCGATCATCGGCTTGCGTTACGACGGGGCACGCATGCAGCCGGCCTCTGCACCTTCTGAAATTGTACCCCCTGCAGAGTCAATGCAAGCCAGCTATATCAGCAATGGCATGGTACGCAATGCAACCTGGAACGGTGATGTGCCGCAAGTGCAGGCGCAGCTGAGTAATTACATTATCAATCACAATGAGATTTCCTCCGCGCTCGAGCAACAAGGCATGCTGCCTTATCTTTATCTAACTGCTGCTCAACATGGACAAAATTATCACGCACCGCGGACTCCACGAACTCCGAATCAACCGGATAAGCGATGAATTCGTTATTTCGCTGGACACTGCCGTTGCTGCTGGCGGCATTATTGGTGCCGGCGGCCTTTGCGGGCGCTACCGATAACAGAGCGGAATTCTGGTTGAACCGCATGAATGCAGCACTGCGTACCCTTAACTATGAGGGTACTTTTGTCTATATTTATGCAAATCAGCTGGAAACCATGCGGGTTACTCACCGTGCTGATACCAAGGGCGGAATAGAGCGGCTGATATCGCTGACAGGACCCCAGCGCGAGGTAATACGGGATCACAAGGAGGTCAAGTGTATTCTCCCGGAAAGCCACTCCGTACTTATAGAGCGACGTTACGCGGCCGCCCATTTCCCGGCGGCCATACCTCGAGTCGTGGATGCGCAGAAACTCGTTGCCCAATACCGCTTCAAGGACCTGGGTGAAGACCGGATTGCCGATCATCACTGTAAGATCATTAGCATTAAGCCACGAGATCGATATCGCTACGGTTATAAATTATGGATTGATGCGCATACAGCTATGCTGTTACGCTCTGATCTAATAACTCAGGATGGCCGCACTGTGGAACGGGTTATGTTCACATCAATACACTACCCAAAGGAAATCCCGAACGCGGCTCTTATATCCACTGAAATAAAACCAGGATATATCTGGAACATTCAGGGCGGCAGCGAGAAACTGCCCGTGGCCGAAGCCCGCCTAGCTTGGGATGCCGCACAACTACCGCCGGGCTTTAAGCTGTCTTTGAATGAGGTGCAGCGATTAGTGGGTAGCCCAGCGCCGGTGCGCCATCTGGTGTTCAGCGACGGTCTGGCCTCAGTATCCGTATTTGCCGAGACCACCATGCCGGGTCGCCATGAACTTATTGGACCCTCGCGTATGGGCGCGGTAAGTGCCTTTGGGCGCCAGCTGGGCAACCATAACATCACCGTAGTAGGTGAAGTGCCGCCGGAAACGGTTGAACTCATTGCCCAATCCATGCGACTCCAGCCGCAACCCTGAAGTGTGCCTCTGGTGGGGTGAATGGGCTTGAACGACAATGCCGGCCGGGCGGTCTCGGTAGCGGGATGTTGGAACGGAGAGCCGTCATTGCTGCCAGGATACGGGTATCGAGCAAAGAGTATAGAGGTAGTCGTTTGGAGGAATGTCACGGCCATGACCAATCCGCATCAGTTTCCGCACTTGCAGAAGTACTCGCCTGCCGCATGCTCGGTGCCAATGCCGGTCAAGCGGCCCGCTGAAAGCCGGTTGCTGTTGCTTGAGGTTAGCGGTTGATGAGCCCTCCGCTGACTCTTTATTACCGCCAGGATTGCCACCTTTGTGAACAGATGCTTGCTGAACTTCATGCCATCTACGGTGATGGGCTGCAGT
>DAHVFI010000063.1 GCA_027317045.1 Gammaproteobacteria bacterium | reverse complement strand
GTTTGAACGCAACACACCACACCCGGTCATCGCGCTGATCACTGAATGGCAGGATCGTAGTGGTCAGCAGGAAACTCGCAGTGAACAATCGGACCTGGGCGGTAGCATGCGCCTGGGTGCCCAGGACTGCTATCTGGTTCCCGGGACTCTGGCCCATAAACTCTACGCCAAGGACATGATTTCCGAGCGCCACCGTCATCGTTATGAATTCAACAACAATTATTTGGAGCAGTTCCAGAAAAAGGGCATGGTGTTCTCCGGTTTTTCGGTGGACAAATTAGTTGAAATCATCGAGCTGCCAGGGCATCCATTCTTTATTGCCACTCAGTTCCATCCGGAATTTACCTCCACGCCGCGGGACGGTCATCGGCTGTTCAGCGGCTTCATCAAGGCGGCCAGGGAATACGCCGCTGCGCAGCCTGCGCTCAAGGCGGCGCGCGCATGAAACTCTGTGGCTTCGAGGTCGGCAACCAGCAGCCATTTTTTCTGATCGCCGGGCCGGACACGCTGGAAAGCGAGCAACTGGCGCTGGACGTGGCCGGCCATCTCAAGCAAGTCACGCAACGCCTGAAGATACCCTATATTTTCAAAGGCTCGTTCGACAAGGCCAACCGCACCTCCGGCAAAAGCTACCGCGGTCCTGGCGTGGAGGAAGGTCTGCGTATTCTCGCCAAGGTGCAGAAATCCGTGGGCGTGCCGGTGCTCACGGACGTGCACGAGGACTCACCCATCGAGGAAGTAGCGGCGGTGGTGGATGTGATCCAAACCCCGGCGTTTCTGTGCCGTCAGACCAATTTCATCCAGCGCGCCGCCAAGGCCGGCAAGCCGGTGAACATCAAGAAAGGCCAGTTCCTGTCTCCCTGGGAAATGCAGAATGTGGTGGACAAGACTCGCGCCACCGGCAATCAGCAGATTCTGGTGTGCGAGCGCGGTTTTTCCTTCGGCTACAACAACCTGGTCACTGACATGCGCGGCTTGGCGGTGATGCGCGCCACTGGCTGCCCGGTGGTCTTTGACGCCACCCACAGCGTGCAACTTCCCGGCGGCCAGGGCGGCAGCTCCGGCGGTCAGCGACAGTTTATTCCGGTGCTGGCGCGTGCTGCCATCGGTGCCGGTGTCGCGGGCATCTTCATGGAAACCCATCCGGACCCGGATAAGGCGCTATGCGATGGCCCCAATTCCTGGCATCTGGGACTGATGGAAGAACTGCTGGTTACTCTCAAAGAGCTGGACACCGCAGCCAAGCGCCAGCCCTATGCGGAAACACATTTGCCTGTGTGAGATATTTGATGATATTTATTAAAGTGTTCAGGAACATTGTTTTATGACCAAGATAGTTGAGCTGCGTGCGCGCGAGATTCTGGATTCCCGCGGCAATCCGACGCTGGAAGTAGACGTGATTCTGGACAGCGGCACCGTAGGCCGCGCGGCGGTTCCGTCGGGTGCCTCCACCGGCAGCCGCGAGGCAGTTGAATTGCGTGACGGTGATGCAAAGCGCTACGGCGGCAAGGGGGTACGTAAGGCCGTAGCCAACGTGAAAGGGGAAATTCTGCGCCGTGTGCGCGGCATGCAAGTGGAGCATCAGGAAAAACTTGATCGTGCCCTCATTGAATTGGACGGCACGCCCAATAAATCCCGGCTGGGCGCCAATGCCATCCTGGGCGTGTCGCTGGCAGCCGCGCGTGCCGCCTCCCGTGAACATGAGATGCCTCTATATCGCTGGCTGGGGGGCAAGCATGCCGTGACCTTGCCGGTGCCGCAGATGAATGTCATCAACGGCGGTGCGCATGCGGATAACAATGTTGATCTGCAGGAATTCCTGATCCTGCCGGTGGGTGCCCCCAGTTTCTCGGAAGCGTTGCGCTATGGAGCCGAGGTATTCCACGCCCTCAAGAAGGTTCTGCATGCGCGCGGTTTGAGCACCAGCGTTGGAGATGAGGGCGGTTTTGCACCGAACCTGCCTTCCAACGAAGCGGCACTGGAAGTCATTATGGAGGCGATCCAACAGGCCGGGTATGCGCCTGGTAGCGACATTTATCTGGGCCTGGATGCTGCCTGCAACGAGTTTTACCGTAATGGGCGCTATCACCTGGAATCAGAGAACCGGCACTACAGTTCCGCTGAATTCACCGACTACCTGGCAAAACTCGTGGACCGCTATCCCATCATCAGCATCGAAGACGGCATGGCGGAGAACGATTGGGACGGTTGGCAGCTTCTAACCCGACGACTGGGTGAGCGAGTGCAACTGGTGGGCGACGATATCTTCGTCACCGACACAAAAATAATCCGGGAAGGCATTCGCAAGGACATCGCCAATTCCATCCTGATCAAGTTAAACCAGGTCGGCACCCTTACGGAGACACTGGCGGCCATCAACATGGCGGTGGGGGCTGATTACAGTGCCGTGGTCTCGCACCGCTCCGGTGAGACCGAGGACACCAGCATCGCCGATCTGGCCGTCGGCAGCCGCGCCGCCCAGATCAAGACCGGCTCTCTGTCCCGTACTGACCGACTGGCCAAGTACAACCAGTTGCTGCGTATCGAGGAATCCCTGGGCAAGCGCGCGCGCTATCATGGTCTTGCGGCGTTTCCCGCCAAGGTAAACCGGTACTGAAGATGGCTAGCAAACTGCAACTGAAACTCCTGCTGCCGCTGATCCTGGTGTTGCTGCTGTTGCTGTTGCAATATCAACTGTGGTTCGGGGAGGGTGACCTGCATGATGCCTGGACGCTCCAGCGACAGGTTAGCGCGCAGCAAACCGAGAATGCCGCACTCACGAAACGCAATCAGGCGCTGGCCGCACAGGTACAGGATCTCAAGCGGGGTCAGGCGGCTGTTGAAGAGCAGGCGCGCACGGATCTCGGCATGATCAAGAAAGGCGAGACCTTCTACCAGATCGTGCGCGAACCGCAGCCACCGTCAAACCACTGAACCCATGCAACCGGCAGCGCGATTCTGGGCGGTGATTCCGGCTGCCGGTGCCGGGACGCGCATGGGCGGCGCCATTCCCAAGCAATATCTGCCGCTGGCGGGGCGCACGGTCATTGAGTATGTGCTGGATGTTTTTCTGTCGGACCCGCGCATCGCCGGGATCACCGTGGCGATCGCGGAAACGGATTCTTATTGGCCGCACTGTCTATTGCGCTCCCAGGGCAAGCCGGTACGCATCGCCAAGGGCGGTGTGCAGCGCGTCAATTCGGTGTTGAACGCCTTGCACTCCCTGCGGCAGGAATTACGCGAGCAGGACTGGGTTTTGGTGCATGACGCGGCGCGTCCCTGCCTGCATCCCAGCGATCTGGACCGGCTTATCGAGACATTGAGACAGGACCCGGTGGGCGGCATACTGGCAACGCCATTGGTGGATACGGTGAAAGGCGTGGACCATGAACAGCGGATCAGGGAGACGCCTGCCCGCCAGAATCTCTGGCGCGCTTTCACGCCGCAGATGTTCCGTTATAGGTTGTTATCGGATGCAATGAATGCCGCGCTTAAACGCGGGCAAGCGCCCACGGACGAGGCCGCCGCCATGGAAAGCTCTGGACATGTGGTGCGCGTGGTTGAGGGACGCAGTGACAACATCAAGATCACCCGGCCCGAGGATCTGGCGCTGGCCGCAGCCATCCTGAACCAACCCAGAGGCGTGTCGCCATGAGAATCGGTCAAGGTCTTGATGTGCATGCCTTTGGTCCCGGCCGTGAGATCATTCTGGGCGGTGTGCACATTCCGCATGTCCAGGGCATCCGCGCCCATTCCGACGGTGATGTGTTGCTGCACGCATTATGCGATGCGCTGCTGGGGGCCGCGGCACTCGGTGACATTGGCCGGCATTTCCCCGACAGTGATCCACGGTACAAAGACATCGACAGCCGTCAGTTGCTGCGCACGGTAATGGAGAAGGTGCGCACCCGGGGGCTGCGGCCGGTTAATGTGGACGCCACGCTGATTGCCCAGGCGCCGATGCTGGCAGCGTATATTCCCGCCATGTGTGCGAACCTGGCGGCCGATCTCGGTCTGTCAGCGGAGCGCGTGAATGTGAAAGCCACCACCACCGAGCGTCTCGGCTTCATCGGCCGAAGCGAAGGTATTGCCGCGCAGGTGGTGGTGCTGATGGAAGAAACCTGAAGCCCGTGACACACCTGCCTCCATGGCTCCGTGCCCATGGCACGGTAGCGGTCCGCGCCCGTATCCGTGCGACACCTGAGGATTTCCGGGTGGAGGAGGTTTTGGGCTTCGAGGCGGACGGCGAAGGCGAGCATTTGCTGCTCAAGGTGGAGAAGCGGGGCGCGAATACCCTGTGGGTGGCCCGGGAGCTGGCGCGATACGCGGGCGTGTCGCCGCGCGAAGTGAGCTATGCCGGCATCAAGGACCGGAACGCGCTGGCCGTACAGCATTTCAGCCTGTGGCTCGGCAAACATGTACAGCCGGACTGGGCGGCGCTCGAGCATGCGGAATTCCGCGTGCTCAGTGTTGCGCGGCACCGTCGTAAGCTGCGCATCGGCAGCCTCAAGGGCAATCGTTTCGGCCTGGTATTACGCAATCTGTCAGTACCAGCCGCCGAATTGGGATCAAGACTGGCAATAATCCGTGAGCAGGGTGTGCCGAATTATTTCGGCTCGCAACGTTTTGGCCGCGAGGGTGCGAATATTACCCAAGTTGAAGCGCTGTTTTCCGGTCAACTGACACTCCGTAACCGCAAGTTGCGCGGGCTGTTGCTGTCCACGGCCCGCAGCCTGATATTCAATGCGGTGCTGTCGCGGCGCGTCGAGGAACATTCTTGGAATACGGTGTTAGCGGGGGAAATCTGTATGCTGGATGGCAGCCATAGCGTGTTTCATGCGGAGAGTGTGG
>DAHVFI010000059.1 GCA_027317045.1 Gammaproteobacteria bacterium | reverse complement strand
CAACAGCGTTGTGGAGCGCGCCACACTGGGCCAGGGCGCCAGTCTGCTGCTGGAGCTGGTCGTTCCGTTGGCACTCGGCATCGTGCTTAGCACCCTGCGCAAATACATTGACACCTATATCAACCGCTTCCTGTTCCGCCGCAAGTATCTCGCCGAGACCGCGCTCAACGATTTCGCGCGCACCTGCGGCTTCATCGAGCAGCCGGAACGGCTACTGGACCTGACAGTGCAGCAGGTATTCCAGCATAGCAACGCCCAAAGTGTGGCTTTATACGAACGCGACGCGCACGGTTATCGGCGGGTGCGGCAAAAGGGAGCTGTGGAATTCCCCGAACGCGTGGAAACGGATGATCTGGCTTTCGTACGCTTGCGGGCTGGCGACCATGAAACCGATCTGCATACCGTAGCAAGCAGCCTGGGGCCGGCCGGCTATGTGTTTTCCATGGCGGTACGCGGCAAACTGATCGGCGCGCTGGCCTGCGGTCCACGGCCCGCCGAACAATACACGGCGGATGAACGCACATTACTCTATCATGTGGCTCAGCAGGCGGGCGCTGCGCTGTATGCTCTGCGCAGCGGTGAGCACGAACGTTTCGTGGATTCGATCGCCAGCGGCGCGCTCGACCCGGTCAGCGCTCGCGAGCGCGCGCGCCAGTTGGTGTCGGCATGGCAGCTGACTTGACCCGGACTGCAATGACCATGGCGAGGACTAGAGTCCTAATTTGAACCTGGGAGCAACGGTCCCGTCGCGATTCCAAATCATCGCGGCCGGAACGACCGCTTCCACAAAACCATGGTCTCCACAAAAATAGCCTACTGCCGTAAGAGATGCCTGTGACGCGAATCAGGTTAGAACTGCCGGAGAGATTCCAGTTCAGTACCCAACTGGAGGTGCGCGTTAGTGACCTAAACTACGGTAACCATCTGGGTAATGACGGCGTGTTAACGCTGATTCACGAAGCACGCCGCAGGTTTCTGGAGTCCCTGGGCCTGGAAGAAATCGGCGCAGACGGCTTGGGTTTTGTGATTGCCGATGCCGCAGTCGTCTACCGTGCCCAAGCGTTCTATGGCGATCGCTTGCGCATTGAGGTGGCGGTCGGGAATTTCGGCAGCCGTGGCTGTGATTTTTATTACCGCATCGCCCATGTTAACGATAGCCGGGTGGTGGCGGAAGCCAAAACCGGCGTGGTGTGCTTCGATTTCCCGGCGCAAAAGACCATGAGCTTTCCGGCGAAAGTGCTTGCCAAGCTGCGTGACAGTGTGGGTTAGGAAACTCACTTAACGGCAAGACTGCGCTAGAGTATAGTTTCCCGGGAGTGAATCCGGCGGTGCGGCGCGCAGCGGGCCGCCTTTTCAGCAACAAAAAACAGGTGTGGACCACTTGCCCTGGATCATCGCCTTCGTTATCTGGTTGGTAATCTTCATCATCGGCAGTATGGTGCTGGCGTACTTGCGCACCTCGCTGCTGGCTGCAAGCGGCCTGTACCTGTTGTATCTCATCATCTACACGCTGTTAGGCCCGGGACCTGATTGGCTGACACTGCTGTTCTGGATCATCTTTCTGGTCATGCTGGTTCCGCTTAACATCAAAGAGTTGCGCCGCCACTGGATCAGCAAACCGCTGCTGGATGTGTTCCGCCGGGTCCTGCCGGAAATGTCCGAGACCGAGGCAGCGGCACTTGAAGCCGGCAGTGTATGGTGGGACGGGGAGTTGTTCAGCGGCAGGCCCAACTGGAAGAAGCTGCTGGATACGCCGGTGCCGAAACTCAGTGAGGAGGAGCAGGCGTTCCTGGAAGGTCCGGTGGACGAGCTTTGCGGCATGCTCGACGAATGGAAAATCACCCACGAGTGGGGTGATCTGCCGCCTCAGGTCTGGGAATACCTCAAGAAACAGGGATTCTTCGCCTATATCATCCCGAAACAATACGGTGGCAAGCAATTCTCGGCGCTCATGAATTCCGAGACCCTGGCGAAAGTCGCGACTCGCAGCCCCACGGCTGCTTCCATCATGGCGGTGCCCAATTCCCTCGGTCCCGCGGAGCTGTTGCTGCGTTACGGCACCGACGAACAAAAAAATCATTATCTGCCGCGGCTGGCCTGCGGCGCAGAGGTGCCGTGCTTCGCGCTGACCTCGCCCACCGCCGGTTCCGACGCCGGCGCCATTACCGATTACGGCGTGGTCTGCAAGGGTATGTGGGAAGGCAAGGAAGTCACCGGTATCCGTCTCAACTGGAACAAACGTTACATTACCCTTGCCCCCATCGCGACCCTTATCGGACTCGCCTTCAAACTCTATGATCCCGAGCATCTGGTGGGCACCAAGGATGAATACGGCATTACCTGCGCGCTGATTCCGCGGCAGACACCCGGGATCAGCATCGGCCGGCGGCATTTCCCGCTCAACATACCGTTTCAGAACGGTCCGATCCTCGGCGAGAATGTGTTCGTTCCGGTTGATGCCATTATCGGCGGCATGCAGATGGCGGGCCAAGG
>DAHVFI010000056.1 GCA_027317045.1 Gammaproteobacteria bacterium | reverse complement strand
CCGCGGCGCGGACCGGCGATTTTTTGCAATTCCCCGGCGCCCGGCTACAATGCCGGGCGGCTCGCGGGGCAAGCCGCCGCTAGAATACCCAGAGCTTTCCGAACCATGACTTCCAAACGCAACGCTTTCTACGCCCAGTCGGGCGGCGTGACCGCCGTCATCAACGCCAGCGCCTGCGGGGTCATCGAGACCGCTCGCCGGCATAAAGAGCGTATCGGCAGGCTCTATGCCGGCCGTAACGGCATCATCGGCGCGCTCACCGAAGATCTGATCGACACCAGCCGGGAAAGCCCGCGGGCCATCGCCGCCTTGAAATATACTCCGGGCGGCGCCTTCGGTTCCTGCCGCTACAAACTCAAGGGTCTGGAAGAGAATCGCCTCCAGTACGAACGCCTGCTCGCGGTGTTTCGCGCCCATAACATCGGTTACTTCTTCTATAACGGCGGCGGCGATTCGGCCGATACCTGCCTCAAGGTCTCGCAACTTTCCGAAAAACTGGGTTATCCGGTGCAGGCCATCCACGTACCCAAAACCGTGGATAACGACCTGGCCCTGACGGATTGCTGTCCGGGTTTCGGCTCGGTGGCCAAATATGTGGCGGTCTCCATCAAGGAAGCCGCCCTGGACGTGGTTTCCATGGCCAAGACCTCCACCAAGGTATTCGTCATGGAAGTCATGGGCCGGCATGCGGGTTGGATCGCCGCCGCCGCCGGACTGGCGCAAGCGCAGGAAGGCGACGCCCCTCACATCATCCTGTTCCCGGAGATCGTCTTCCATCAGCCGGCCTTCCTTAATAAGGTAAAAGCCAGCGTCGATCGCTGCGGCTACTGCGTGATCGTGGTGTCGGAAGGCGTGCGCCGGGCCGACGGCCAATTCCTGGCGGAAGCCGGCACCCGGGATGCCTTCGGCCATGCTCAATTGGGCGGCGTGGCGCCCTTCGTCGCCAACCTGGTAAAGGCAAATCTCAATTACAAATACCACTGGGCGGTGGCCGACTATCTGCAGCGTTCCGCACGTCACATCGCCAGCAAGCTGGATGTGGTGCAGTCCTACGCCGTGGGCAAGGCCGCGGTGGAATTGGCGCTCAAGGGACACAATGCCGTGATGCCCACGATCGTGCGCAAATCGGATCAGCCGTATAAATGGAGCATCGGCATAGCCAAACTCGCGGATGTGGCCAACCGGGAAAAATCTTTGCCGCGGGATTTCATCAGCGCCGACGGTTTTGGCATCACCGCCAAAGCCCGGCGTTATCTTGCGCCGTTGATACAGGGCGAGAACTATCCGCCTTACAAGAATGGCATGCCGCAGTATGTAGTACTCAAGAACGCCGCGGTGCAAAAAAAATTAAACACCGATTTCAAAGTTTAATTGGTTTCATAAAGTCACGCCCTCAACACTGGGAGATTCATACATGACAATTGAATATGGGTTATGGTTCGCGCTGGCCTGCGGCGCACTCGCGATTGTCTACGGCATCCTGTCCGTGGGCTGGGTACTGAAACAACCCGCCGGCAACGAGCGCATGCGCGAGATCGCGGCTGCCATCCAGGTGGGCGCCAAGGCGTATCTCAACCGCCAGTACCGCACCATCGCCGTCGCCGGCGTGGTGCTGTTCCTGCTCATCGGTTTCGTTCTGCACAACTGGTGGGCCGCCATCGGCTTCGCCATCGGCAGCATTTTCTCCGGGGCCACCGGTTATATC
Source organism: Gammaproteobacteria bacterium (assembly GCA_027317045.1). GTDB lineage: Bacteria > Pseudomonadota > Gammaproteobacteria > Natronospirales > REEB76 > REEB76. The sequence goes on along the minus strand of DAHVFI010000056.1, from coordinate 1,706 downwards.
GGCATGAACATCTCGGTGCGCGCCAACGTGCGCACTGCCGAAGCTGCTCGCAATGGCGTGAAGGCGGCGCTCAAGGTCGCGTTCCGCGGCGGCGCCATCACCGGCATGCTGGTGGCGGGACTGGCGTTGCTGGGCGTGTCCGGCTATTACCTGATCCTGAGTCACCGCATCGGCGAAGACGCGGCGCTGCACGCACTCATCGGCCTGGCCTTCGGCGCCTCGCTGATTTCGATCTTCGCGCGTCTCGGCGGCGGCATCTTCACCAAGGGCGCCGACGTGGGTGCGGACCTGGTGGGCAATGTGGAAGCCGGCATCCCCGAGGACGACCCACGCAATCCGGCGGTGATCGCCGACAACGTGGGCGATAACGTGGGCGACTGCGCCGGCATGGCCGCGGATCTGTTCGAGACCTATTGTGTCACCATGGTGGCCTCCATGCTGCTGGGCGGCCTGATGCTCAAGGAGCTGGGCGCCAACGCGGTGATCTACCCGCTGGCCCTGGGCGGCGTGTCCATCATCGCTTCGATCATTGGCACCTTTTGCGTGCGCGGCAAGGAAGGCGGCAAGATCATGAACGCGCTCTACACCGGCGTGATCGTCGCGGCGGTTCTTTCCATCATCGGTTTCTATTTCGTGGGCCGCTGGCTGATGGCGGACATGCCCGAGTACGGTGCACTCAACCTGTTTGGTGCCGCGGTCGTGGGTCCGGTGCTGACCGTGGTGCTGGTAGCCATCACCGAGTACTACACCGGCACCCAGTTCAAGCCGGTGCGTCACATCGCCCAGGCTTCCACCACCGGCCATGCCACCAACATCATTGCCGGCCTGGGTGTATCCATGAAGGCCACCGCCTTGCCGGTGATCGCCATCTGCATCGGCATCGGCGTCGCCTATGCCTTCGCGGGCCTGTATGGGATCGCCATCGCCGCCGCCGCCATGTTGTCCATGACCGGCGTGATCGTGGCACTCGACGCTTACGGCCCCATCACCGACAACGCCGGCGGCATCGCCGAAATGTCGAACCTGCCCAAGGAAGTGCGCGCGGTCACCGATCCGCTGGACGCGGTCGGCAACACCACCAAAGCGGTGACCAAGGGTTATGCCATCGGTTCCGCGGCCCTGGCCGCCGTGGTGCTGTTTGCCGATTACACTCACAATCTCACGGCGCTCGGCAAATCCTTTGCCTTTGATTTGTCGGATTACCGTGTGATCATCGGCCTGTTCATTGGCGGACTGGTGCCGTATCTGTTCGGCGCCATGGCCATGGAAGCGGTAGGCCGTGCCGCCGGTTCCGTGGTGAACGAGGTGCGGCGCCAGTTCAAGGAAATACCCGGCATCATGACCGGTAAGGCCAAGCCGGATTACTCGCGCGCCGTGGACATGCTCACCAAGGCGGCCATCAAGGAAATGATCATCCCCTCGCTGCTGCCTATCCTGGTGCCCATCGTCGTCGGACTATTCCTCGGCGCGCAGGCGCTCGGCGGTGTGCTGGTGGGCACCATCGTCACCGGTCTGTTCGTGGCCATTTCCATGACCACCGGCGGCGGCGCCTGGGATAACGCCAAGAAGTACATCGAGGACGGCCACTTCGGCGGCAAGGGCTCCGAGGCTCACAAGGCGGCGGTCACCGGCGACACCGTCGGCGATCCCTACAAGGACACCGCCGGCCCGGCCATCAATCCGTTGATCAAGATCATCAACATCGT
>DAHVFI010000051.1 GCA_027317045.1 Gammaproteobacteria bacterium | reverse complement strand
GGAGGCCTTCTGCACCGCCGCGCGCCGGTCGAGTCCCTCGGTTTCCTGGATCACGTTGGCGAACTGCACGATCAGGATGCCCTGCTTGGTGATCAGCCCGATCAGCGCGACGATGCCCACCTCGGTGTAAATATTGAGCGTGGCGGCGCCGAAATACATGAACAGCAGTGCCCCGGAGATGGCCATGGGCACGGTCACCATGACGATGAGCGGATCCCGGAAGCTCTCGAATTGCATCGCCAGCAGCAGATACACCAGCAGGACAGACAGCATGAAGGTAATAAGAAAAGTGTTGCCCTGCTGGATGTACTGCCGCGACTGGGCGGCGTAGTCGTAACCGAAGCCGCTGGGTAAAATCTTGCCGGTCTCGGCCTTCAGATAGGAGAGCGCCTGGCCCAGGGTCACACCCGGTGCCATCACGCCTTCGATGGTGGCGGAGTTGAGCTGCTGGAACTGCGGCAGGAACTCCGGCTGCACCCGCGTATGCACCGAGAGCAGGGTGGACAGCGGCAGCAATTGGCCGCTGCCATTACGGATGTAATAACGACCGAGCAACGCAGGGTCGGCACGGAACCGATCCGGCACCTGGGGAATGACCTTGTAACTGCGGCCGTTCAAATTGAATCGGTTCACGTAGTTGCCGCTCAGCAGTGGACTGAGATCCTGGCTGATGTCAGCCATACTGACCCCGAGCGTGCCCGCCACGTTGCGGTTAACACTCACCGCCACCTGCGGATTGTTATAGCGCAGATCCTTGGTGACGAAGGAAAACAACCCGCTTTTCATGGCGGCGGCGATCAGCGTGTTGGCTTCCTCATCAATCTTCAGATAATTGCCGCTGGAGGTGATCACGAACTGCACCGGGAAGCCGGTGGGTGAACCCGGCAGGGTGGGTTTCTGGAAGGCCGCCGCCTGCAGGCCGGTGACCTGGCTGAGCCGGGCCTGTACCAGCGGCAGGAGTTGCATCTGGCTCCTGGAGCGCTGGCTCCAATCCTTTAGTTTTATCCCATCGATACCGGCGTTGTTGCCGCCGCCACCGGTGAGTGAGACGCCATTGATCTGGAATACCTGCCGGGTCTCCGGAAAGCTATCAAAGATCTTGCGTATCTGCACCGAGTAATGGTTCAAATAGCCGAGCGTGGCGGTAGCCGGCCCGGTGGCGGCCGCTAGGATCAGCCCCTGATCCTCGGTGGGCGCGAGTTCCCCCGGTACACCGAGGAACATCACCGGGATCGCGATCAGCACGCCGGCCACCACCACCAGCACCGCCGCCCGCTGCGAGAGCACGACGGCGAGGGAACGGTCGTACGCATGGCGCAGGCGGCTGAAACCGGCATCCAGCGCGTGGCCGAGGCCCCGGGGTTTACTGTGACGCAACACTTTGGAGGAGATCATCGGCGAGAGCGTGAGCGCCACCACCGCCGAAACCACCACCGTGAACACCAGGGTGAAGGCAAACTGCGAAAACAGGCTGCCGGTGAGTCCGCCGGTAAGGCCGATGGGCGCGAACACCGCCGCCAGCGTGGTGGCCATGACGATGATGGGCGAGGCCAGCTCGCGCGCGCTCATGAGCGCGGATTGCAGGGGCGGCTTGCCGTCCTCGATGTGCCGGTGAATGTTCTCCACCACGATGATGGCGTCGTCCACCACCAGCCCGATGGCCAGCACCACGGCCAAAAGTGTCAGCAGGTTAATGGAGTAACCCATGGCGATCATCAGGGTGCCGGCGCCGATCACCGACAGCGGGATGGCGATGGCCGGTATCAGCAGCGAGCGCAAGGATCCCAGGAACAGGAAGATCACCGCCACCACCACCACCAGGGTGATCCCAATGGTGATCATGACCTCGTGTATGGAGCGTTGGATGAACGCACTGCCGTCATAGGGAATCGCCGCGTGGATGCCTGGCGGCAGCGCGTGCGTGAGTTCGGCGAACGCCCGGTGTACGCCGCCGGCCACCGTCAGGCTGTTGGCGCCGGGAGTGGGAAACACGCCGATGAACACCGCGGGCGTACCGTTGTAGAACACCGCCTGGTTGTAATTCTGGGCGCCGAGCTCCACGTGGGCGATATCTCCCAGGCGCACCAGGGTATTGCCGCGGTTCGCGATCACCATCCGGCGGAATCCGCCGGGGCTGTCCAGGGAGGTTTCCGCAGCAATGGTACGGGCGATATCAGGGGATTTTGTCCGCCCCACCGCACTGATGAAATTGTTCGCGGCCAGAGCGCCGGTCACATCCGCCGGCGTGAGGTTGAGCGCCGCCAGCTTGTCGGGATCCAGCCAGGCGCGCAGCACGAAACTGTTGCCGCTGGGGCCAGTGCCCGCCGGCACGATCTGCGCCTGCCCGACCCCCGGCTCGCCCTGGATTTTCGGCTGCGCCACCCGCAGCACATAATCGTTCACCTGCTGCTGGTTAAGGGTCTTGCTGTAGAACGCGAGATACATGAGTGCCGTCTGGTCGCCTACGGTCTCGTTGATCACGGGCGATTGGGTGCCGGCGGGCAACTGGTTCTGCACCTGTTGCACCTTGGAGAGAATCTGCGCCACGGCGGCGTTGGGATCGTAATTGAGCTTCATGTACACCGTGATGCTGGACAGACTCTGGGCGCTGGATGAAGTCATGTAGTCAATGCCGGGGGCCGAAGCGATGGACTGTTCCAGCCGCGCCGTCACGAATCCCTGCACGGTCTTGGGATCGGCGCCGGGGAAAGCGGTGGTCACGGTAATCAGCGTGCTGGTGACTTGCGGATACTCCTCCACGGTCATGGCGGTCCAGGCGCGCAGGCCGAGCAGCAGGATCACGAGGCTCAGCGCGGTAGCAAGAACCGGGCGACGGATGAAGATGTCGGTGAAACGCATGCCGGCCTCCGCTCAGTGCGCGCTGGGCTGCACGATGGTGACGGGCATGCCGCTGCGCAACTTGATCTGTCCGGCGGTCACCACCGTATCTCCGGCCTTGAGGCCCGAGACGATCTCCGTCATGCTGCCGCGGGTCTCGCCGGTGGTGACAGTGGTGGCGATCGCCACCTGCAGGGGCTTGCCGCTCTTGGGCTGCTCCCGCTGGACCACATAGACATAGTCACCGAAGGTGTTGTATGCGATGGCCACTGTCGGCGCCACCAGCACTTTCTTCGGCGCGCCCACCAACAAGGTGACTTCTCCGAACATCCCGGGTCGCAGCAGATGTCCGGGATTCGGAATGGTGGCATCCACGGTGATATTGCGGGTGCTCGGGTCCACCTCGGAACTGAGGGCGATGACCCTGCCATCAAAGACTTTACCCGGGAAGGTATTGACTCCGATTCGCACGTTCTCGCCGGTATGAATGAGCCCCAATTCGCTTTGCGGCACGGTAAATTCGGCGCGTAATGGATCCCAGGCATTGAGCGCGGCGATCTCGGTGCCGGGCGTGAGGTACTGACCAAGGCTCACCTCCCGGACACCCATCCAGCCCGGGAAGGGTGCGCTCAGTGCAAGCTTGGCAAGGGTTGCCCGATCATTGGCTACCGAGGCCCGGGCGTTCGCGTAGCCGGCGCGCGCGCTATCGAGTGTTGCGCGACTGGTGGCGTGCGCCTGGTAGAGGCTTTTGGCGCGTTGATAATTGATGCGCGCAAGCTCCGCCGAAGCCTGATCGCTGGCAAGCTGGGCACGTTGGTTGGAGTCATCTATCTGCACCAGCCGCTGGCCCTTGCGCACATATTCACCGGAATGGAAGTAGATGCCCGTAATCTGCCCCGGCAGTTGCGGCGTGAGATGCACACCGGCGACGGCCAGCAGGTTTGCCACGGCGTGGATCTGCTGCTGCCAAGCGGCTGTGCCGACCGGGGCCGCCGACACACTGACCGAAAACGCACCCCGGTGCGCCAATGTCTCACGGGCTCGATAGCCAAGCCAGGCCTTCACGCCGAACAGGATGACGAGCAGCAGCACTACCACGACAGCGGTGCGCAGCAGGATGTTTTTTTCCGATTTGCTCATGACTGAGTCTCCGATGAACTAGCGCCGTGCGTGTGGCGGCATGGAAAGAGCCGAGGGCGGCGCTCCCACCGTGCCGCCTCCAAGCGCGACATACAGCGCCGTGGTATCCGCGTAACGCTGCGCCTCGGCCTGCACGTAGGCGATGCGCGCGTTTTCCTGCTGAATTTCGCTGGTGAGCAGGCTCAGGTAATCCACCGCACCGTCCCGGTATTGGATATGCACCAGCGCGAAGGCGCGGCTGGCATCCCGCATCGCGCGCGCCTGGGCA
>DAHVFI010000030.1 GCA_027317045.1 Gammaproteobacteria bacterium | reverse complement strand
CTTTGATTTCCTGCGGACGCGGTAACTTGTTATGCGTGGTTTGAGCCTGCTCCTGCATTTCCTCGCGGATAATGTCGTTGCAGAGTTCAACGCATTCATCGCAAACATACACCGACGGGCCGGCAATCAGCTTGCGTACCTCATGCTGGCTCTTGCCGCAGAAAGAGCAGTACAACAGCTTGCCGCCGTCCTCGCCTTTACCGCGCGTTTCGTCCACCATCTCCTGGTCACCTCTTAAAAAGCCGGGAACCCTGTCCGCGTGGAAACACTATGGGGATTTTCCGGTGCCGCTTCAATAGCACGGCCCCGTGATGTTGGAGTCTCCCGCCCGGACCCGGTTCCCTCAGGCCTTGACGTCGCGTTGTTCCAGTATCGAGTCTATGAGGCCGTATTTGACCGCCTCCTCCCCGCCCATGAAACGATCACGCTCCGTATCTTGTTGAATTCGTTCGATAGTTTGGCCGGTATGCCGGGCCATGATGGCATTCAGCCGCTCCCGCAAGTGCAGGATTTCCCGGGCATGGATATCGATATCGGAGGCTTGCCCCTGCACCCCGCCCAAGGGCTGGTGAATCATGATGCGGGAATGGGGTAAGCAGTAGCGCTTGCCCTTGGCGCCGCCGGTCAGCAGCAGCGCACCCATACTGGCTGCCTGGCCCACGCAGATGGTGGACACATCTGGTTTCACGAATTGCATGGTGTCGTAGATGGACAGGCCCGCAGTCACTGAACCACCCGGTGAATTGATATACAAACTGATGTCTTTATCCGGGTTTTCCGACTCCAGGAACAATAACTGCGCCACCACCAGATTGGCCACGTAATCGTCCACGGGGCCGACAATGAACACCACCCGCTCCTTGAGCAGGCGCGAATAAATATCGTAGGAGCGCTCGCCGCGGGCGGTTTGCTCCACCACGATGGGCACCAAGTTAAGTCCCTGAACCTCGCTTACTTTTTTCATATCTTCCTCGGCCTCACGGCCTGTTTCAGGCGGGCGCATGTTCATGCAGATGTTCCTGGAAATGCATCAGTTCCTGGAAGCTCGTGGGTTTATCCGTGACCACTGCCTGCTCCAGCAGGCCGTCCACTGCCTGGTCCTCCAGCACCAGTGATTCAAGCTGCCGCATGACCGCTGGATTTGAGCGCATACTGTGTACCGCTTCCGCGGGATTGCTGTAATCACCCGCCATGCGCTCCAGACGTTCATCGAGTCGCTTCGTATCCACGCGCAATTGCCGCTGACTGATGATCTCGCCCATGATGAGACCGAGACTCACGCGCCGTTTGGCCTGTTCTTCGAACAACTCTCGCGGCAATTCCACGCTCTTCTTGCTGTCCTTGACGCCCATACGTTCAACTGCGCCGCAGCGCAGATTCTCGATCTCATCGTCCAGCAAGGCTTTCGGCAGTTCCACCGGATTTGCGCTGAGCAAAGCCTCCAATACCTGGTCCTTCAGGCGCCGGTGTACCGTATCCGCCATCTCCCGGCGCATATTCTCGGTGACTTCAGCGCGTAATTTCGTAATCCCGCCTTCAGTGACGCCAAAACTTTTGCAAAAGGCTGCGTCCACTTCGGGCAGCTTCTGGCTGTCCACACGATGCGCATGTACCTTGAAGTGCGCAATTTTCCCAGCGACTTCCTGGATGTGATAGTCATCCGGGAAACGCACATCGAACTCACGGTGTTCGTCGGCTTTCACGCCGTCGAGACCCTGCTCGAAATCCGCTAACATGCGGTTTTCACCCAGCACCACGAAAATCTTGTCGGCCTTGCCGCCCGGGAAGCTTTCACCGCCTACGCTGCCGTTGAAATCGAGCTGTACCCGATCACCTTTACGCGCGCCGCGCTCAGTGGTTTCCCAGGTGGCGCGTTGCTGACGCAAATTGGCCACCATGGCGTCAATATCCGCCTCGGTAATCTCCGCCACCGGCCGCTCCACTTGAATGCCTTCAGTTCCGCTCAGCTTGATTTCCGGATAAACCTCGAACGTGGCGGTATACTCCAAGTCCATGCCCGGCTTGTTATTGACGGTGTCAATGCGCGGGCCGCCGGCCGGATTCACTTTCTCTTGCATGAAAGCTTCATTGCAGGTGTCACGCAGCAGATCGCCCAATACCTCCTGACGAACCTCACTGCCGAAGCGTTTCTTCACCACATCGTAGGGTATCTTGCCGGGGCGAAAGCCATTGAGTTTGGCGCGTTTGCCCAGGGATTTCAGCCGCTGTTCCACTTCGCGTTCCACGCGTTCGGCCGGCACCTGCACCTTCATGCGGCGCTCTAAACCTGCGGTTGTCTCGATTGAAACCTGCATGGACTGCTTACCTCTGAATATCCTGGGTATTGGATGACTACGTTAACCGGCATGTTTGCCGTCGCAATTGGTGCGAAAGGAGAGACTCGAACTCTCACGGGTTACCCCACTGGAACCTAAATCCAGCGCGTCTACCAGTTCCGCCACTTTCGCAACGCCGAACCGAACCCGGCTAACTAATTTTCAAATTATATCAAAGACTTGGGTAACTCTGCTGGCCCGTGGACGGGGTCGGACCCGGTTTCGGCGGCCATTATACAAACTTGGGGAATGCGCAGCTCGAACCCGAGCCGGCCACAGGCTGTCTGGTGCTGCGGACCCGCTGAACTCTATAGCTATATTCACTGTCTGCGCAAGCGACGGTAGCGCCGGATCAGCGTATTGGTGGAGCTGTCGTGTTTTAGTTCGGGCTCGCGGGCAACCTCCAGCTGAGGGAAAATAGCCTGCGTCAATGTCTTGCCCAGCTCCACGCCCCACTGGTCAAAGGAGTCCACATTCCAAATGACGCCCTGGGTAAAGACGCTGTGTTCGTAAAGCGCCACCAACGATCCCAGGGTTCCCGGCGTCAGCCGCTCGGCCAGTAGAGTATTGCTGGGGCGATTGCCCTCGAGGACACGATGCGGCACCAGCCACTCAGGCGTGCCCTCGGCCCTGATTTCTTCCGCCGTTTTGCCGAAAGCCAAAGCTTCGGCCTGGGCCAACAGGTTAGCCATCAATAGATCCTGTCGATGGCCGAGCGGATTCAGGCTCTGACAAAAACCGATGAAGTCGCAGGGAATCAAGCGGGTTCCCTGATGAATCAGCTGATAGAACGAATGCTGGCCATTGGTACCGCGCTCACCCCACCAGATCGGGGCGGTTTGCCAGCCAGCGCGCATACCGTCCAGCGTAATCTGCTTGCCGTTGCTTTCCATGCTCAATTGCTGCAGGTAAACCGGGAAATATCTCAGATATTGATCATAGGGCAGCAGCGCCTGGGTGTGCGCATCGAAGAAGTTGTTGTACCAAATAGCAAGCAGGCCCATGAGCACCGGCAGATTTTGGCCGAGTGGAGCCGTGCGGAAGTGTTGGTCCATGGCATGGAAGCCGGCCAGCATGGCGCGAAAGTTTTCCGGCCCGATGGCGATCATGGTGGAAAGACCAATCGCCGAAGTCATGGAGTAGCGCCCACCGGCCCAGTCCCAGAAATCGAATATATTTCCAGCATCGATGCCGAATTTGACGGCCTTTGACGAATTGCTGGAAACCGCCACAAAGTGTCTGGACAATGACTGTTTATCGTCAAGCTTATCCAGACACCAATCACGGGCCGCCTGGGCATTTGCCAGGGTTTCCTGAGTCGTAAACGACTTTGAACTGATGATGAACAGGGTCTCTGCCGGATCCAGATCGCGTATGGCCTCCTCGAAATCCGTGGCATCCACGTTGGAAACAAAACGGAAATTCAAATCACGTTGGCTGTAATAACGGAGTGCCTCATAGGCCATCATGGGTCCGAGGTCGGATCCACCCAAACCGATATTGACAATGTTGCGGATGCGCTTTCCCGTATGTCCACGCCACTTTCCGTTGCGGATCTGCTCCGAGAATGCGGCCATCCGCTCAAGAACTGTATGCACCTGAGGCACCACGTCCACGCCATTCACCACGATACTTTCGCCCTTGGGTGTGCGCAAAGCCACGTGCAGCGCAGAACGTCGCTCGCTTACGTTGATCTTTTCACCGTTAAACATGGCCTCGATGCGCATGTGCAAATTGCAGTCTCCGGCAAGCGTTAGCAATAACCGGAGCGTTTCATCGATGATGCGATTTTTGGAATAATCGAGATACAGACCGGCGGCTTCAGCCGTGTAACGTTCACCACGCTTTGGATCATCGGCAAATAACTGCCGCAGATGCAGCTTGCGCATGCTGTGGCAATGCGCTTCAAGCGCTTTCCAAGCGGAGCGTTCTGTCAACGATTGCTGCTGTGTTGTTGGACTGGCGGCCATAGTTACATTGCCAAATCAAATTGCGAACATTTCCTCACAACCCGGGAAGCCGATACAAGGATGGCAATCAGCCAACCGGATAAGAAACAGTATATCGGGGAAAGGCAAAGTAGCGCCCCTGGATATTTCGACGCAGTGGGATTATGCAGACGCAAGGCGAGCCTGCGCTGGGAAGAATTGGGTTGTCCAGGCCCCCTTGGTGGGCCGTGCAGGATTCGAACCTGCGACCTACTGATTAAGAGGCTGACCGTAAGGGAAGGAATATCAGCCGCTTATCTCCCGCCGCGTATTAGAAAATCTCTCCCCTACCCTCCCGGATTCTGCGGCCTGCATGGTCGCGTATTAGAAGGCTGTTGTCCACATAGTCCACAGCCTGCAGCCCGGGCCGAAGGCGGTGCCATGACACAAGCCTTAGGGATCGGGGCGCACAGCACGGCTGTGGGCCCACGTGGGCAGGCGGCATTTGATGCTCGGAATGCTGAGCGTAGCGAAGCATCCGAGCTCCGGTGGACTTTGGACAAGCAGGAGAGGGTTTAAGTGCTTCTCGCCCAACCTCGCTATGTCATCGCTCAGGATGCACCCGATTGCGAGCTTACCGACTTGCGCGAGGCGTGGGGTGCATTTCTGTCACGGTATACCTGGGACTGGTTCTGTACGTTCACTTTCAGGGCAGCTACGCATCCCGAAGCCGCTTTCAAATACTTCAAAGTGTGGCTGTCCGCTCTCAATCGAACGGTTCACGGTGTACGCTGGTATAAGCGCGGCTTGTCGGTTTACTGGTGCCTGGCGTATGAGCGGCACCAGTCCGGCGCGCTGCACATGCATGCGCTGATCGGGAATCCGATGTTCAACCTTAATGTTCGCGCTCGGCGGTTACAGTTTATGGATTTGTGGTTTTCGCTGGGTGATGCAGCCTATACGTCGCGGGGTTCGCGTCGGTTCATGCCGGCACGTGGGCCAGGGTTCGCACGTATCATGGTACCCAACAGCATCAACGCGGTTTCTAACTACTGCTCGGCCTATGTCGGCAAGGGGACGGAAATCGACCTTGGTGGCTCTATCGGAAGGTTCTGCGCGACCTGAGGATGATAGCGGGGCAGCGACCCGGTAACGCTGGCGGGAAGTTGCCAGGCACGCTCGCAGCTCGTAATCGGTACATCGGGCGCTCTCTCGGGACTCGCTCGGACGCCGGTGGCAATGGCTCTACCGTTGCTTGACGGGATAGTTGCGCCTGACATAAACAACTTTGGGTATTCCGGTCAACACCGCCAGTGATTCTGGTCCGATAATCAGCAGGCATTCCGGTGGAAATCGGCCACCACCAGCCAAGACAACGCTCCCTTGTACGGCAGCAACGGGGGCTATAGCCACCCCCGCTCCGCGAAGCTCACGGCCTCGATGCCGCCAATCACGAAGTGGTCGAGCGTGCGGATGTCCACCAGAGCGAGAGCATCCTTGAGCCGCTGGGTCAGACGGCGGTCCGCGTCGGAGGGCTCAGCGAGCCCGGAGGGATGATTGTGGGTGAAGATCACGGCAGCGGCGTTGTGATGAAGTGCCTGCTTCACGACTTCGCGCGGAGGGACGCTCGCGCCATCAAGCGTGCCGCGGAACAGCTCCTCGAAGGCGAGGACGCGGTGCCGCGTGTCCAAGTACAGGACGCAAAAAACTTCGTGCGGGCGCGTGGCGAGCCGGGCCTTGAGCCAGGATTTCACGGCGACGGGATCGGTGAACGCCTGGCCGCGCTGGAAGCGTTCGCCCAGGATCACCTCGGCGAGCGAGACGATTTGATCCGGCCGGGCCGACCGGATGATGTAGTTGCCTTCCGCGTCCCGGATGATGCTGTTGGCGGGATTCTGTTTCGATTTCATGTGACGGCCTCCGTCTTAGTGAATGACGGGGCCGAAAAAGCCGGAGACCGGCCAGTGTCACAGGCCGCGCAGCGCCGCAGGCTTGGCCTTGACACCATAAGGCCGGGACTCGGCTAAGAACCGGGCATTACTCATTCACCCAGGAGGCGGGCACGGAGAAAAACCCCGCCGAAGTTCCACAGGACGCCGGAGACGAAAAAAGGGAATAGCACGGCCAAGGTCGGGCCGAGATCGCGGCACCTGCGTGTTGATTTCCATCGCTTTTTGATCCACCGTTTTCATTTACACTGACCCACGCAATACGTGAGAAGTTCTATCATTATCAACGGCCAATGCGGAACAGCATGGGCAGCGAAGATTGAAATAGTGGGTCAACTTGGAACGGAATTCAACATCAACGATTTAGAACGTAATAGGGGTGCTTCATGGAAGAAGGCACATGTGCGACCTCCGCTTTCTAAATAATGCTTTTGCGTAGTCGTAACCGATTACCAACAGCTCGCAGCTTAAAGCGCTTATCTATTAATGCAATGTGGTCCAAATGCCCCATTAGGCTA
>DAHVFI010000023.1 GCA_027317045.1 Gammaproteobacteria bacterium | reverse complement strand
ACTTGGCTCACTTCGAAATCGTGGCGCAAGCATGGAGGTTATAGCTCTGGCAATCCAAATGCTGGGCTGGTTGGGGCATTGGAAAGAGCAAAATTACAAAAAGCTGCAGAGCGATGAAAAGAATACTAATAGTCGGCCCCGCCTGGATCGGCGATACGGTGATGGCGCAAAGCCTGTGCATCATCCTTAAAAAGCGTTTCCCGGATTCCGAGATTGATGTGCTGGCGCCGGCCTGGTCGAAGCCGCTGCTGGCACGCATGCCGGAGGTGAAAAGCAGCATCGTTATGCCGCTGGGTCATGGCGAATTCGGTTTTGGCGCGCGCCGGAGATTGGGACGCCTGCTGCGCGGGCGCCACGATCACGCCATCGTGCTGCCGCGTTCCTGGAAATCCGCACTGGTGCCGTTCTTCGCAGGCATTCCCAAGCGCACCGGTTACCGCGGCGAATGGCGTTACGGTCTTATCAACGACATGCGGCCGCTGGATGAAAGCAAACTCACCCAGACGGTGCAGCGATTCGTGGCCCTGGGTCTCGCGCGTGATGCACCGCTGCCACCGGCGGATATTCCAAAACCACATTTAAGGGTGGATGCGGAAAACCAAAGTGCTCTGCTCAGCAAGCTGGCCTTGAACCGGGATTCGCCCATCGTCGCCATGATGCCGGGCGCCGAATACGGTCCCGCCAAACGCTGGCCGGTGGAGCGTTACGGCGAACTGGCGAAGCAGTTGCTGGCCTCCGGCAAACAGGTATGGGTGTTCGGTTCCGCCCGGGAGCAGTCCCTGGGCGAGGAGATCACGTACATCGCCGGCAAGCGCGTGGTGAATCTCTGTGGCAGTACCCGGCTGGAAGATGTGGTGGACCTGCTGGCGCTGGCGGAAACCGCGGTGACCAACGACTCCGGGCTGATGCACATCGCCGCGGCCGTGGGCATCAAGCTGGTGGCCATCTACGGTTCCTCCTCGCCGGATTACACCCCGCCGCTCTCTGATAAAGCAGCGATTGTGTATTTGCGACTTGAATGCAGCCCGTGCTTTGAGCGCGAGTGCCCGCTCAAGCACTTAAATTGTTTAAACCAGATAACGGTGGATGATGTGCGGCGACGGATCTGATCCAGTTATGGACGGTCTGCGGCTATAAATCAATCAAGAGAGCGGGTTCCGGGGTCGTTTCCGGCATCCTGCCTCCCGCAACACTTGTACGTCCCTGTACAGCGCCCGCGCAAAGATAAGAAATGAAAGAAACGCGCCCTGGAACACCGCCGCCTGCGGCGTTCCCTGCGCACTTCCCTCGTTCGGGGCTTCGCAGACGGCACATCCCTGTGCCGCTGCGAAGACTCGCCATCCCTGGCTTCGCCCACTACGCGGCCTGATCCTCACTCGGTCCAGTGCTCGGCGGCGTTCAGGGGGTTTAAGAGAAGAGAATGAACGCCCGCGCATGAATGTGGGCATTTCTTGATTACCCGTGGATAACGCCGAGCCTCGCAGCGCCCGGAGGGAATAGCCCTTCGCAGAAGGGACGGGGCAAGGGATTGCCCCGTCCGCGCGATCGACACAGGGATGTGTCGTGAGTGCGGCCCCGAGGACGCGAGCAGCGAGGAAACGCGCTTGAAATTGAATGGTCTTCCATTCAATTTCAAGCAAGCGCGGAATCCCCAGGGGAATGGTTTTGGTGACTTTTGCCGAAACAAAAGTCACCTGCCGTGCGGGGGCGGAACCCCGCTATAAATAATATGGCCGTAGGCCATACAAAAATGAAAATCATCAGGCGCGCCGCAAATCCGTGATGTCTACGACCGCCTGCTGCTCCACCAGTGTGCGCAAGGTGATGTCTCCGAGAGCGCTGTCAACGGCGTGGTCGAGTTTTTTCATCACCTCGTCCACGGAAGCCACCAGGTTCAGATAGCGGTCCACGTCCTCGGCGCTGGATGGATTGCGGCGTATGGCGTTGATAATGTCCCGGAGCATGATAGTGCCCATATCGCGGGCCGGTACATAACGGCGGATGCGCCCGGAAACCAGCATCACCAGTCCGCTCTCGCGCAAACGGCCCAGCACATCCAGAATGGTGTCGGTGGGGACGCGCAGGCGGCGCGCCAACTCTTCCCGGGACCAAGGCTGCTTGCTGTCGTAGTAGCAGCGGCCGATGAGATACATGATGTGCAATGCCAGCCGTTCCAGGGTGCGCCCACCCACGTCCTGGTGACCGTGGCCGTGGCGCACCAGTTCCGGATTCTGCACGTAGAATGCCACCTGCGCACCCATGAACAGAATCAGCCAGCACAGATACAGCCATGCCATGAACATGATGAGGATGGCGAAACCGGAATAGATGACCGTGAGACGCGTGGAGGACACAGTCAGGGCCGCGAACGCCCAGCTGGCGAATTCCCACAGGACACCGGCGAAGGTGCCGCCCGCCAGCGCCGAGCGAAACTGCACGTGGGTATGGGGCACGAACGCGTAGATGAAGGTGAAGGCGGCGATGACCAGCAGGTACGGCAGCAGCTTGATGCCCACAATCAGCAGCGGACCCAGGGGCGCGATGTCCTTGATGTGCTGGGCCATGGTGTGACTGCTGGCCGTGGCGGTGATGGCGAGCGCCAGTATCAGCAGTACCGGGCCGATGAGCAGCACGCTCAGGTAATGGCTGAAGCGCTCGCCGAGGGTACGCACCTCGCGCACGCGCCAGATATAGTTGAGGCCGGATTCCAGTTTTTGCACCAGCGATACCACGGCGTACAGCAGCACCAGCAGGCCGATGACGCCCAGCACGCCGGCCTTCACGTTGTCCACGAAGTTGATGATCTTCCCGGAAATCTCCTCGCCTTTTTCACCCAGCGGTGCGAGAAAATCGAACAAGAACGGCTCCAGGCTTTCCTGTACGCCGAAAGCCTTGAGAACCGAAAACACGAAGGCCAGCAGCGGCACGATGGCGAGCAGCGTGGTATAGACGAGGCCGGTGGCGCGCAGCGTGATTTCACCGCCGGTGAAATCCTGGATCAGGATATGCAGCATGCGCGCCCAGAAGATCAGAAAACGCTTGTGCCACGGCATGGCACGCGAGTCACTGTGCCAGATATATCTGTCAAAAGCTTTGAGGATTCTGCTCAGCACGGACAACTCGCTTTGTTCTCTGGGGCCTTATTCTAGCCTCAGGCGAGGCGCCGGCGGTCCAGGCGGGTGATGAATTCACCCAGCAGAATGTGGTACAGGCGCTCCTTGAGTACCGCATCCTCCACGCCGGCTTCCATGTTGGGATTGTCATTGACCTCGATCACGTAGATTCCCTGGGCGCTTTGCTTGATGTCAACGCCGTAGAGCCCGTTGCCGATGAGTTTCGCGGTTCTGAGGGCCGCGTTCATGATTTCCTTGGGCACCTCTTCCACCGCCAGGGTGCGGGAGTCGCCGTCCTTGAAACGCCCGCCGCCCTCGTGCTTGAGTATCTGCCAGTGGTTCTTGGACATGTAGTACTGGCAGGCGAACAGCGGTTTGTGGTTGAGGATGCCGATACGCCAGTCGAAGGCGGTGTACACGAATTCCTGGGCCAGAATCAGGTCCGATTCCTCGAACAGTTTGGCTGCCAGCCGCTTGAGTTGCTCCCGGTCATTGGCCTTGTGTACGCCCAGGGAGAAGGAGCCGTCCGGTATCTTGAGCACGATGGGGA
>DAHVFI010000020.1 GCA_027317045.1 Gammaproteobacteria bacterium | reverse complement strand
AGGCCGATGGCAGACTCGGCCGCGGCCACCGTGAGGATGAAAAACACGAACACCTGGCCGGCGCTGTCGTTGAGATAGCGCGAGAACGCTATAAAATTGAAATTGACTGCCAGCAGCATCAACTCGATGCACATCAGCAACAAGATCAGGTTCTTGCGGTTCAGGAACACGCCCGCCACGCTGATGGCGAACAGCGCACCGCTGAGCGCCAGAAAATCAAACAGGGTAATCACGGGGACCCACCCCCCGGTTTGCGTTCCGACGGCATCTTCACGATGCGGATGCGGTCGCGTTTGGCACTGACACGTACTTGCTTGGCGGGATCCTGGTGGCGCGTGCCGCTGCGACGCCTCAGGGTCAGGGTGATAGCCGCGATGATGCCCACCAGCAGGATCACCGCCGCGATTTCAAACGGATAGGCGTAGCTGGTATAGATCACATTGCCCAGTTCACGGGTGTTGCTGAAAGCGGCAGGGTGCGGCAGCGGTGTGCCAAAGGTCACGCCCAATTTCTGGGTCCACACTACGTAACCGATTTCCAGCAGCACGATGACGGCCACCACGACGCCAAGCGGCGCATAGCGCACAAAACCCTGGCGCAGAGTGATGCTGTCGATGTCCAGCATCATCACCACGAACAGGAACAGCACCATGACTGCGCCCACGTAAACCAGCACCAACACCAACGCCAGGAACTCTGCCTCCAGCAGCAACCATAAGCCGGCGCTGGTGACGAACGCCAACACCAGGAACAGGGCCGCGTGCACCGGGTTGCGGGCGGTGATGACGCCCAGTGCGGCGCCGATCAGGATCGCCGCCAGTACGATGAAAACGATGGTCGCTGCCATGAACTCCTCAGCGGTACAGCGCGTCGGCCGCGCGTTCGGCGGCGATCTGCGCCTCATATTTCTCGCCGATGGATAGCAGTTTTTCCTTGGTCATAATCTGCTCTCCGCGCTTTTCGAAATGGAATTCCGTGATGCTGGTTTCCACGATGGCGTCCACCGGGCAGGCTTCCTCGCAGAAGCCGCAGTAGATGCACTTGAACAGGTCAATGTCGTAGCGCGTGGTGCGTCGCGTGCCGTCCTCACGTTGTTCCGAGTCGATGGTGATGGCCAGCGCCGGACACACCGCCTCACAGAGTTTGCAAGCGATGCACCGTTCTTCGCCGTTGGCGTAACGACGTTGCGCGTGCAGTCCGCGGTAACGCGGTGACTTGGGAATGTGCTCTTCGGGATAACGGATGGTTACCTTATGGGCAAAAAACAGCTTGCCTGTAAGCGCCAGTCCTTGGAACAATTCCACCAGTAGCAGACTCTTGATCCAACTGCGTACTGCGCTCATGCGGGCCTCACGCAAACCACGGCGAGATTTTCAGCACCACGGCCAGGCCCTCCAGCACCAGCCACAGGATGGTGATGGGGATGAATACCTTCCAGCCGAGCCGCATAATCTGATCGTAGCGGTAACGCGGGAACGTGGCCCGGAGCCACAGGAAAACGTATAGAAACATGCAGATTTTGAGGGCAAACCAGATAAAGCCGGTCTTGGTAAGGAAAGTCAGGGAGGTACCCGCCAGCCAGCTCCAACCCTGCAACGGTGACAACCAGCCGCCGCAGAATAGAGTGGCAGCCAGCGCTGAAATCAGGATCATGTTGGCGTATTCCGCCAGGAAAAAGGCCGCAAAGGCGGTACCTGAATATTCCACATGGAAACCCGCGACGATTTCCGATTCACCTTCCGCCACGTCAAAGGGTGCGCGGTTAGTTTCCGCCACTCCGGAAATCAGATAGACCATGAACAACGGCAGCAGCGGCCAAAGGTACCAATGACCGATGTTGCCGCTCTGGCCCAGCACGATCTGGTTGAGATTGAGGCTGTGGCTCGCCAGCAGCACGCCTACCAAGGCAAAACCCATGGCAATTTCGTAGGACACCATCTGCGCCGCGGAACGCATGGCCCCCAGAAATGCGTACTTGGAATTCGAAGCCCAGCCGGCAAGAATGACACCATAAACGCCGAACGAACTCAGCGCCAATATATACAGCAGCCCGGCATTGGCATCCGACAGGATCACGCCGTTGCCGAACGGAATCACCGCCCAGGCAGCGAACGCCGTAGTGATGGAGATAATAGGCGCGGTCAGGAACAGGAAACGGTTGGCATTGGTCGGCAGTATGACTTCTTTGAAGACCAACTTGAGCACATCCGCGAACGGCTGCAGCAGGCCCCAGGGACCAACACGGTTCGGTCCCATACGCACTTGCATGAAACCGATGATCCGCCGCTCCGCCAACGTCAGATAAGCCACAGCCAGAATCAACGGCAGCATGATAGCGATGATGCCGCCGAGGGAGCGCAGCGTGAGCCGCCAGCCGAAAGGCAGCGCCTCCCAATGCAGGAGCAGATTGTGCAGTGCGGCCGTCACCGGATTTTCTCCAGTTCCAGGCCGCTATGAAAGGGAGCGAAACCAGCGGTTTCGCGGATGCCGGCGGCCACCCACACATTCCCGGCGGCCACGCTGTCGTCGCACTTCACGGGCAATATGAGGCTGGCATCGCCATGGGTCACCCTGATTCGCTCACCCTCCGCCACTCCAAGTTTCTTGGCATCCGCGGGACACAAACGCACCCAGCTTGCATCCGCATCGCGGGTCTCCTGCAATGGCCGTGCGCGCCGCACCAGCATATCGGCGGAATACAGCGGAACTTCGGCGACACGCTGGAATCCCTTGAGCGGCGCTGCGGATGCGACGATACGCGTGCCCGTGAACGAGTTGTCGGGCTTTAGATCGCCCACGGCCTTCCTGAGCTCCTCGCCCACTTCCTCCGATGAAAGATACTCGAAGCCGGCCAGCCCGCAGAGGTTGCCCAGCACCCGCAATATCTTCCATCCCGGGCGCGATTCGCCCGCTGGTTTT
Source organism: Gammaproteobacteria bacterium (assembly GCA_027317045.1). Lineage (GTDB taxonomy): Bacteria > Pseudomonadota > Gammaproteobacteria > Natronospirales > REEB76 > REEB76. Next base: position 106 of record DAHVFI010000020.1, on the reverse strand, counting down.
GTCATGCCGGTGAAATGTTGCCAGCGGCCTTCCACGTTCACATAGGTTCCGGAAGTCTCGCCGAAAGTTCCGCTGGGTAGCAGCACCGAAGCATACTGCTTCATGG
>DAHVFI010000017.1 GCA_027317045.1 Gammaproteobacteria bacterium | reverse complement strand
GGCCCCAGCAGTTCATCCATCCAGGCACGTTCATGCGGCAGGAATCCGGAATTCTTCTGGTTGCTCCTCCAGTTCTTGAGGTCAACCTCTTTGTGAGCGATATTCCAGTCGCCGCATAAAATGTATTCGCGCTTTTTGCGCCGCAGGGATTTCAAATACGGCATAAAGACTTTCAGGAAACGGTCCTTGGATGCCTGCCGCTCGGGACCGGCGGAACCTGACGGCAGATACAAAGACACCACCGACAAATGTCTGAAGCGCGCCTCCAGGTAACGGCCTTCGTCGTCGAACTCCGGAACGCCGAAACCGGTAATGACTTCGTCCGGCTGAGTACGTGTGAATAGTGCCGTGCCGGCATAGCCTTTCTTCTTTGCATCAAAATAGAAACAATGATGCTTGTCCGGCCGGAAGGTTGTATCGGTGAGCTGATCTTCCTGCGCCTTGGTTTCCTGCAGGCACACCACCTCGGCGCGCTGCCGCGGCAGCCATTCAAACAAGCCTTTGCGGGCGCCGGAACGGATGCCGTTGACGTTGAGGGTGATGATGCGCATACCTGGTCCCCGGGAAGGAGCGTGTATCATAACCGAGCGTTTCGCCATTACCGGAATCCGTCCATGCAGGATTACCAGCGCGAATTCCTGGAATTTGCCCTCGCCCGCGGGGTGCTGCGGTTCGGTGAATTCACCCTCAAGTCAGGCCGCAGGAGCCCGTATTTTTTCAATGCCGGACTGTTCAACAGTGGCGCGGCACTGGCGGCGCTGGGACGTTTCTATGCCCGTACCATCGTGGATTCCGGCATGCAGTTCGACATGCTGTTCGGTCCTGCCTACAAAGGCATCCCACTGGTATCCGTGACCGCCGCGGCCCTGGCTGAGCATCACGGTCGCGACTTGCCCTGGAGCTTCAACCGCAAGGAGGCTAAGGATCACGGTGAGGGCGGCCAATTGGTGGGCGCGCCGCTGCAGGGCCGGGTGTTGATTGTGGATGACGTGATCACCGCCGGCACCGCCATGCGCGAATCGCTGTCCATGATCCGCGCCGCCGGTGCGCGACCGGCGGGTCTGGTGATCGCACTCGACCGCCAGGAGCGCGGCCAGGGGGAGAAACCCGCCATCGCTGAGCTGCGTGACACCGAAGCCATTGAAGTGGCCAGTATCGCGCGGCTTGAGGACATCATCGGTTGGCTGCAAGGCCGCACGGACATGGCCGCCGCCCTCGCCCAGTTGCAGGAATACCGCCGGCAGTATGGCGCCTGAGCTTAGAGACTCATCCGCAGGCGATGCTATACTTTGAACTCAAATGTTCCCGACACGCTTTGCATCAACCACATGAAACTACGACTATTTTCACTCGTGCTGGCAGCGATTCTCGCCGCGACCTTCATGGCGGGAGCGCTTGCGCAACAAAAGACCCCAAAACTCTACAAATGGGTGGATAAGAGCGGCATCGTGCATTACGGCAGCAGCGTGCCGCCCGAATATGCCAACCAGCAGCTGGAAGTGCTCAACAACGAAGGGGTCACCGTACAGACAGTTGCTGCCCCCAAAACTGCAGAAGAAATTGCCAAGGACATACAAGCCAAGGCTGAGGCAGCAGCCAAAGCCAAACAGGAACAGCAACAACGGGACACTGACCAGATGCTGCTGGATACCTACACCTCGGTCGCGGATATCGAGCGTGACCGCGACAGCCGGCTCGCCGCCATAGATTCGCAGATCAAGGTGATCGATGGTTCCATCAGTGGTTTGCAGAGCACGCTGGCAAGCTATCAACGGCAGGCATCACAACTGACCCATACCCACAAAGCGCTGCCTGCTTCCCTGAAGAAGAACCTGGACGATACTCAAGCTCAGCTGGCCACGGATCAGCAGTTGTTGCTCAAGCAGCAACAGGAGAAACAGGCCGTTCGTAATCGCTACACCGCGTATATCAAGCGTTATCAGCAACTGACCGGGCAGAATCCCTCCAACGGCAGTAGTTGAGCTTCAGCGTACATTCACAGCCATCCCGGCGAACGCGCCGGCACAGCGACAATCCTGTTTCTACGCGCGACCGGAATGACCAAAACCACCGGTACCACGCGCGCTCTCGTTGAACTCAGCCACGATCTCGAACTTTGCGCGCATTACCGGTACGATAACCATCTGCGCGATGCGTTCCCCCGGCTGGATGGTAAAGTCGCTGCGGCCGCGATTCCAGCAGGAGACCATGACTTCCCCCTGATAATCTGAATCAATCAGCCCCACGAGATTGCCCAGCACGATGCCGTGTTTGTGGCCGAGCCCGGAACGCGGCAACAGCATGGCGGCGTAACCGGTATCCTCAATATGGATGGCAATACCGGAAGGAATCAGCACGGCGTCGCCGGGTTGCAGGGTCTGTGGCTCTTTGAGACAGGCACGCAAGTCCAGGCCGGCGGAACCCGCGGTGGCATATTCGGGCAGCGGATATTCCTTGCCGATACGCGCATCCAGAATCTTCACTTTTATAGTGTGCATAAAACCCATTCCAGACAGCCGGTAGATTGATAGACTTGGCTTGTTGATGAATTCAGGAATGACCTGGATAGTGCTCAGCGATAAGCTGGATTAGCTGCCGCGCCAACTCGAGTTTTTGCCCGGCACCCAGCTCTGCAGCGCCATCTTTCCAATAGACAGAAAGCACATTGTCATTGCGGTCAAAACCACGGCCGCGGCCCACCCAGTTGGCGGCAATCATATCCAGACGCTTGCTCGCCAATTTGGCGCGTGCATGGGTTTCGAGCTGTTGCGTCTCCGCTGCGAATCCCACGGTAAATGGCCGCGGTACCCGCGCGGCCACTTCCGCGAGAATATCCGGTGTTTTTGCCAGCTTCAGTTCCAGACTGTCACCGCGCTTCTTGATTTTCTCCCGGGCCGCTGTCACTGGCGCGTAATCAGCCACCGCCGCGGCGGCGATGAAGATTTCGGTGTTCGCCGCTTCACGCATAACCGCCGCGTGCATCTGTGCCGCAGTTTCCACGTCCACGCGACGCACATCCCTGGGGGTCGCGAGCTGTACCGATCCGCTCACCAAGGTGACTTCAGCGCCGGCTTCCGCGGCGGCGCGCGCCACCGCAAACCCCATCTTGCCTGAACTGCGGTTGCTCACGTAACGCACCGGGTCAATGGGTTCACGCGTGGGTCCGGCGGTCACCAATACACGCAGGCCCTTGAGCGGCACACTGCTCCCGCCTTTCAAGGCAGCGACGATTTCCGCCGGTTCCAGCATGCGGCCCATGCCTATCTCGCCTTCCGCCAGTTCACCCGATACCGGACCCAACAATCGCACCCCGCGGATTGCAAGCCGCTGGACGTTTTCCTGGGTGGCCGGACTCTCCCACATGACCCAGTTCATGGCCGGTGCAATAACGAGTGGTGCTTCGGTGGCTAAACACAGCGTGGTCAGCAGGTCATCAGCATGACCGTGGGCGAGGCGCGCCATGAAACCGGCGGTGGCCGGCGCCACCAGCACCATATCCGCCCAGCGCGCCAACTCGATGTGTCCCATGGCGTGTTCGGCCTGCATGTCCCAGAGTTCCGTGCGCACGCTATGGCCGGACAGCGCCTGAAATGTCAGCGGCGCCACAAAGCGCTGCGCGCCCTGAGTCATGACCACCCGCACTTCGGCGCCCGTTTCCCGCAGACGCCGCACCAAATCCGGGCATTTGTACACCGCGATACCGCCGGTAACGCCCAGCAAAATGTGTTTGCCAGCCAATGCCATGCCTGTACCTCAAAAAGGACCTACAGGTTACTCCACAGACAGAAACGGGCCAAGCATACCGGGCCTTTGTTACACCGCTTGCATGAGTACGCCGGAAATTTGGTTTAAAAATAGTGAAATGCTGGTGGCTGCCAACCGCTACGGCACAGCGGAATTCACCGAGGGTTTGGAGCTCCTGAAAAATCGGCGCCGGCAGGTTTCACCAAAGCACAAGTGACACTCGGGTATGTCCATGCGCAGGTGCATTTGCTGCCCAATGCCTTCCAGAAGGCTGCAGGCTGGTACCAATGTGCGGCCGACCAGGAATATCCCATGGCTCAGAACCGGTTCGCGGATCTTTGCATGCTCAGCCGTGGAGTACCATAAAACGATGCGCAGGCGTTTAACTGGTATGCGTGCACCATTTTGCGGGAACAACCGCTGAGCTGAATTCGCCTGGATATGTGAATTATTTCGACGCGCGCCGTAAATGTACACGTGCGAACTTGCGCTTGCCCACCTGCAGCACGTAGGACTTGTCAGCGGCGAGTCTCAGACCACGCTCGGAAACTTTCTCACCGTCCACGCGCACCCCGCCCTGTTCCAACAGGCGATTGGCTTCGGAGGCACTGACTACCAGCCGACATTGCTTCAACAATACCATCAGTAGCATGTGTCCGTCAGTGACAAAGATTTCGTGTTCCGGTATGGCTTCCGGCAATGCCCCCTTCTGGAATCGCGCCACGAACTCCACCTGTGCGGCACGCGCGGCGGCGACGCTATGGAAACGCGCCACGATCTCTTCCGCCAGCCGGAACTTGATGTCGCGCGGGTTGGCGCCTTCTGCAATCTCATGCTTGTATTTCCTGATCTCGTTCATCGGACGAAAACTCAGGAGTTCGAAATATCGCCACATCAGGTCATCAGAAATGGACATCAGCTTGCCGAACATCTCTCCCGGCGGTTCGTTGATACCGATGTAGTTACTAAGAGACTTGGACATCTTCTGCACACCATCCAAACCCTCGAGTATCGGCATGGTCAGAACGACCTGCGGTTTCTGGCCATAGTGTTCCTGCAGCTGACGACCCACCAGCAGATTGAACTTCTGATCGCTACCGCCGAGTTCCACATCCGCCTCGAGCGCCACCGAATCATAACCCTGCACCAGCGGATACAAGAATTCGTGGATGGCAATGGGTTGGCCGGCGGCATAGCGCTTGCTGAAATCGTCCCGTTCCAGCATGCGTGCCACGGTGTGTTTGGCGGCGAGCCGCACCAAGCCGGCGGCACCCAGTTTTTCCATCCAGCGGGAATTGAATTCGATGCGGGTTGCAGTGGGGTCGAGGATCTTGAAAATTTGTTCTTTATAGGTTCGAGCGTTGTGCGCAATCTCCTCCGCAGTCAGGGGCTTGCGGGTGACGTTTTTACCGCTGGGATCGCCGATCATGCCGGTGAAATCGCCAATCAGGAAAATCGCTTGATGACCAAAATCCTGGAACTGGTG
>DAHVFI010000016.1 GCA_027317045.1 Gammaproteobacteria bacterium | reverse complement strand
CGGCCGCCCGATCCCAGCCTGCTGAAGATCCGATGGTCACGGCCCGCTGGCGCTACGCGCCGGTACCAGACGACGACATGGCAGCGGTTCAGCAAATCAACGAGCAGCTCGGCAGGCGCTACCGTAAATACCGGCAGGCATGGCAGGCCTATCGAAAACAGCTGTTTCACTGCCAGGGCCTGTGGCCCGCAGGGTGTGCCGCGAACCGTCATCCGGGGGAGTGCCAAGACCGGGTGATGATGCTCTGTCTTGGCCCCGTGATCCCGCCGCTGGATGCGGCCCGCCATGGGGTTCACGACCAGGCCATCGAGCTTGAACAGGCGGCGCAACGCCTCACCGAGGCTACCGGCTGAGAAGGGTGGTTTGAATGCAGAAGTTGACGGCCATCCCTATTAAAGCGCGTCTGACACCACGGTGTCTGCCGGGGCTGGTATTGGTTCTGTTGGGGCTTGCGAATGGTGGTTTCGTCAACGCCGCACCGCCGCCCGAAGCATGGCAAGTTGCACTGGACCAACGCCTGTTGCAGCAAGCGGCGGATGCTCCAGCTGCCAGTTTGCAGGCATTGATACATCAAGGTGCGGACGTAAATGTCCAGGACCGCTTTGGGGTAACGCCGCTAATGCAAGCAGTGATCGGCGACAACGCTGTGGCAGTACGCGTGCTGCTGGCCGCGGGCGCAGATGCAAACATTAGGGATGTGCGTGGTGATACCGCATTGGATCTGGCGCGGCAGTTGGGGCACAACGCCATCGAACGCCTGCTAGATACCGCCAGCGCCGGCCACGCAAGGTTCCATTCAGCGCAGCACAGCTGCTGAAGCCACGTACCAGGAAATATATCCAGGATCAGGAGATTGCAATGAAACGAGTATTCAGTGTGTTCAGCTTCTTCAGGCTAATTTCCATTCTGGGATTGCCGGGGCTCTTTCCGCCGGCATTTGCCAGCTCCGGACCAACCACACTGACGAATCCGCTGCCTGCGGCCTTCAACTATTACTACGGCACCACTGTGGCCTTGACTCCGGACGGAAGCCTTGCCGTGGTGGGGGCGGACAGCGGCGGATACGGGCTTGATACGCCGCCTGCGGTGTATATTTTTCAGTATGCCAACGGCGCCTGGAATACCAGTCCCATCATCACAGTTTCCGATCCGGCGGCTTTCGTCGCGCCCACGGATCTATTTGGATCGGCAGTGTCGGCCTCCGGCATTAGCAACAACAGTTTCCTCTTGGTAGTCGGATCACCGGGTGGTGGCGTGGTGGGAGGCAGCCCAGTCAACTATGGCGTCGTCTATCTGTACCGGTGCACAGTTAGCCCTGCAGCCTGTGGGTTACCAGTCGCACAACTCAATGATCCGGCGGCAGGCCCTTCCGCAAGCGACGACTTTGGATCCGCGGTAGCCGTTTCCCAGGACGGAAATACAATATTGGCGGGTGCCTGGGGCACGCCGGAACCGGGCGGTGCTGGTTTGACCGGGAACCAGCACAATGAGGGCGTAGCTTACGTGTATAACAATGCCGGCAACAATAATTGGACGTTAGCTACACCGCCGTTTTTCGATCCCGCGCCGACCTGCGCTAGCTTCGGCAATCCGCCCAGCCAGATATGCGACAAGTTCGGTTATGCCGTGGCCTTAGCCGGAACCGGCAGCAACACCTTGACGGCGCTCGTCGGCGCACCAGGCGCCGTGGTGGTTAACAACGGTTCACCCGAACCCGGCGAAGGCCAGGCGTTCATCTTTGACAACAGCAGCGGTAGTTGGCAGCTAACGCAAACATTTACCGATCCGAACAGCGTCGCGTGCAGCGACGTGGCCTACCTGAAATGTGATGAGTTCGGCAACGCCGTGGCCCTATCTACCGATGGCACGGTAGCTCTGGTGGGTGCGCCCAACGCGGTTATTCCAACCAGTCCGGTATTGGGCGAAGCCGGCGTAGCCAATCTTTACGTCCAGTCCGGTGGAAGCTGGAGCAACACACCCTTCACGTTTACCAATCCCGACACCCGAATGAATACCGTATATAGCGGCAGCGACGGCTTCGGCTGGTCGCTGGCGGTTGCCAATGCTAACAGCAACCTTACCGTCACGATTGGCAATCCGGGAGCAACTGAAGGCACAAATAACGGAGGCTACGGCGGCAGCGGCGAAGTGGATGAATATTCCTGTTCGCCGGCATGTAGCAGTACGCCCACAAGTGTGCTGGTGGATCCACCCATCGCACAGAACCCGACCGCCTTCACCACGGATAATTTCGGCGCGGCCGTGGCCCTGTCGCAGGACGCCGACGTGCTGCTCGCCGGCGCGCCCGGCACCGCCAGTCCGGCTCCCAACAGTGCACAAAACAACGGAGCCGCTTATGTGTATGGCGCGCCAGGCCCCCAGGTACCGCCGACACCGGTCCAACTTACCATGAACCTCGGCGGCCCTAACAACGTGAAGGTGAATGCCGGCCAGAATCTGACCTATACCATCACGGTAACCAACACCAGCCAATCCGGATCGGCCGTGAATCTTATGCTGACTGGGACCCTGTCCGCCGGCGTGACGCTGGTATCGGAATCTGCAGACGGTGCGAGTTGCAGCGCCAGCGGCAGCAGCTATTCCTGCGCTCTCGGTTCGCTTGGGCCGGGAGCCAGTTGGACCCCGAGCGTAACGGTGGAGATTGACAGTTCCGATGCAGGTCAGGCCGTGGTTGCGGCTTCGATGGGCGTCATGGCCAGCAATAGCAGCAATAACCCGTCGGTCACCGCATCGGTGATTGTTGCGCAGGCGAATTCTCTTTTGTCCATCTATTACCAGCCGTTGTTTGAAGGAATTATCTCTGAACAGACCCCGGAATGTAATGCAATTGATAATAATGGCAACTGTGTTCAGCCAGGTATTGCAACTGTTTGCGCAAATGATCCAGGTACATCCTGTTTCATGGCCATAGTGGTTTCTAACACCAGCAGCACGCAACCCGTTGATAATCTTAGTTTGGTTATAACGGTCCCCCAGGGCGTGACGGTGTCAAGCGTGAGTGCCAGTCCTGGCCTGTGTGTTCTGGTTAATGTCATCTCTAACCCTACATCGTCCGTTACTTTATCGTGTGGACTTGGGACCCTGACTAATGGTCCTAATGGTGGTTGGCTGATTATTTTCAACGAATCTGTCGACAGCACCGATCAGTACGGCCAGGCTGAAAACAGCCAGGTGACCGCTACGGCGGCGAATACCCCCCCCGCAACACAATCCTATGACTTTACGGTGGGTACCTCCACTACGGTGGCGGGTTCCAACTCAGGTCTCGGAGCTCTTGATTGGCTGGAAGTCGCCGCGCTCGGCATATTGCTCTGGTTTAGCCAATGGAGGAAGAAACGGATGCAAGGATAGGGACGGTAGGATTGGACGCCCGGGAGAAATATAGCGTCACTTCGTGTACAAGCGGATATCTCGGTGATTATGAATGGGTTTGCGCGCACTCGTGATTTTTGTTGCAAAAAACGGAGATTCAGATGCTTTATAAAATTCGTCTTTCAACGGCGTGTATTGCCGGATTTGTATTCATTGCGCCACTGGCCGCCCATGCGAATGCGTACGCCGATCTCGGCAAGGCCAAAGCCGCTTTTGATGCGACGCATTCGTGGCACGCGGTTGAACGGATGTCCAACGACCATACGGTCACCCTGGACCACGTGGCGCCGGACCGCTGGCGGATACAAATGATGCCCGGCATGAGTGAAATCATGATTGGCAATGACATGTATATGGTAAGAAACGGCCAGACCATGCACCTGCCCATGGTTATGCCGCAGATCCAGCAGATAGTCAATGAGGACTGGCTCACCATAACTCCCGAGGTAAAGCGCACGTTGCGCGATCTCGGGATGCAAAACGTAAACGGGACTGCAGTACACGCGTACACGTATACCGCCAACGGCGATCCTGTCACGCTTTACCTAGGCAGAAACCATTTGCCAGTACAGTCCGTCGTACAC
>DAHVFI010000332.1 GCA_027317045.1 Gammaproteobacteria bacterium | reverse complement strand
GACCGGTGATGGATGAGAATTTACCCAGAGTTCGTATTTAAGCTCAATAAAACCGGGCAAGCTCCGGAAAAACTGGGGAAATTTCTAGAAGCCGCGCCACTTTTAGGCTATATTCCTTCGGTTCCGGCTTCTGGCCTCATGGGGCAGCTGGGATGTGAGGGATTACATTTGAGGAGTTTGTACATGCCGCAAAAAATTGGCCTCGTTATTGATTCGGCGTGTGATTTGCCGCGTTCGTTCATCGAACAGCAGGGCCTTGAGATCATGCCGGTGATGATGAATTTCAGCACCATGACCTTCAAGGATATGCGCGACCCTGAGCAAACCATGGACCTTTACCGCCGCTTCGTGGCGGCAAAAGATTTGGAAATTTCCACCACACCCATGTCCACCAAGGCCATCCGTGATCTGTTTTTGGATCAATTAGTGCTCAAGTACGATCGGGTGCTGGTGATTACCGCTTCCAGCCGCCGCAGCTCGGTTTTTGAGAATGCCACCCAGGCATCGTTCATGATCCTTTCCGGCTACAAGGAACGCCGCCGTGCCGCCGGCCTAGACGAACAGTTCGCTTTACGCGTGATTGACAGCAAGACGCTTTTCACCGGGCAAGCGGTGGTGGTGTATGAGGCGCTGCGCGCCATACGCGCTCAGGATGACATCATGTTCGATAAGCTGCGCCAGCATGTGGAAAACTTTTCTCAGCATGTGAAGGCTTATGTGATCCCCCAGGATCTTTTCTACGTACGTAGCCGTGCCCACCAAAAGGGCGACACAAGTGTCGGCTGGTTCAAATACCAGGTGGGCACCATGCTCGACATCAAACCCATCCTCAGGGCATATCGCGGCGAGACGGAAGCGGTGGCTAACATACGTGGCTATGAAAATGCCGTGCGCAAACTGTTTGAGATGGCCATTGAAGCCATAGAAGGCGGGCTGCTTTCCAAGGTGGTGTGCATGAGTTATGCCGGCAATCCAGAAGAGGTGAAAGCGTTTCCCGGCTACGAAGAATTCATCCAATGTGCCATGGGCAATAAGATTGAGACCATGTTATCGGTTATGAGCACCACGGCGGGTATTCACGTCGGACCGGGGGCCTTTAGTTTGGCTTACGCCGCGCGCTGATGCATTACATAAACAGCGGCCAAAAGAGGGCCGCATAGCTAGCGGCCCTCTTTTGGCCGCGTATCGAATCACTTGCTCTTGAGTTTTGACAGCAGGGGTTCGATCAAATCCATGGGCAGGGGGAACACGATGGTGTTGCTCTTGTCGCCCGCGATTTCCACCAGCGTTTGCAGATAGCGCAATTGGATGGCCTGGGGCTGTTGTATCAGTGTCTGGGCGGCTTCCATCAGTTTCTGTGAGGCCTGCAGTTCACCTTCCGCGTTGATGACCTTGGCGCGGCGCTGGCGTTCTGCCTCAGCTTGCTTGGCGATGGCGCGCACCATGTTTTCGTCCAAATCCACCTGCTTGATTTCCACGTTGGTGACTTTCATGCCCCAGGCATCCGTGTGCTGATCGAGGATACCCTGGATATCGACATTCAGCTTGTCGCGGGCCGCCAGCATGTCGTCCAGTTCATGTTGGCCGAGCACCGATCGCAGTGTCGTCTGGGCTAATTGGCTACTGGCCTCGAAAACGTCCGCCACCTGGATGATGGCCTTCTCCGGGTCAATGATGCGCACGTAGATGACTGCGTTGACTTTCACCGATACATTGTCGCGGGAGATCACGTCTTGGGGCGGTACCTCCATGACCACGGTACGCAGGTCCACCCTGCTCATTTGCTGCGCAAACGGGATAACGAGGATGATGCCCGGTCCTTTGACTTTATCGAAGCGCCCGAAGGTGAAGATTACGCCACGCTCATATTCTTTCAGAACTTTAAGAGCGCTGAAGATAATGCTGGCAAGAATGATGATGATGACAAGGAATGCGATCGCCATTTAAGTATCCTCTGAGTCGGAGTGCTCTGTGGGTTCCACAATTAACTTCAGGCCCTCACGCCGGATGACTTTTACGAACTCACCTGCGCGTATCGGAATTTTACTGCGCGCATTCCATATCTCACTGTGGATACGCACGGTGCCGTCACCATCGGCGGAAAAATCCTGCAGGGCCTGACCACGATCCTCCAGCAGTTCTTCCGCACCGCTCACCACCGGCCGGCGGTGGGCGCGCACCGCCAGCCACAGGGTGATCACTATAATCAGCGCGGCGGCGCTGCTGATGCCGCCGATAAGGCCGCGGGAAATGGCAAAGCCAGGCACGCGAGTGTCCATCAGTATGATCGAACCGACCATGAAGGCCACCAGGCCGCCGATGCTCAAGGTGCCGTAAGCGGGCACAAAGGTTTCCGTAACAAACAGAATGACGCCCAGAACGATAAGCGCCAAGCCGGCGAAATTCACCGGCAGCACATGGAAAGCGTACAGAGCCAGCAGCAAGGCAATAGCGCCTGCCACGCCGGGCAAAACGCCTCCTGGATTGTAGCCCTCGAACACCAGGCCGTAAATGCCGATCAACAGCAGGATATAGGCGACGGTGGGGTCGGTGAGCACTGTCAGAAATTGCACCCGGAAACCGCGATGATAATCCTGCACCGCAATAGCTGCGGTATGCAGTGTGACCGGGCCGGTTTCAGTGACCAGCGTGCGGCCATTGAGCTTGGCAAGGAGGTCCGGGATGTCGTTAGCCATGACATCAATCACGTGCTGTTTCAGGGCCTGGTCGGCGGTCAAGCTCGCCGCACTGCGCACCGCTTTGACGGCCCAGTCGGGGTTGCGGCCGCGCTCCAAGGCAAGCCCGCGGATGTAGGCGACGGCATCATTGAGTATCTTGCGGTCCTCGGCGGTTTTGGGCTCGGCGGGCGTGGGTGAATTACCACCCATAAGCTGTACTGGCGTGGCCGCGCCCACGTTAGTAGCCGGTGCCATGGCGGCGATATGGCTGGCATACAAAATATAGGTGCCGGCGCTGGCGGCGCGTGCTCCACTGGGCGCCACGTAAGTTACCACCGGCACGGGCGAGGCCAGGATCGCCTTGATAATGTCGCGCATGGCGCTGTCGAGACCTCCGGGAGTATCCATTTCCAGGATCACCAACTTTGCATGTTGTTCAGCCGCCGCATCCAGGCCGTGCAGAACATAATCCGCCATTGCCGGACTGATGGCGCCGTCCACATGCAGCAGCAATGCAGTGCTCGGGGCGTTTGTACTCAGGCTGGGCAGTGACAGGCCCAGGGCAAACAGCAGTATGACGGCGGCGAGCGGTTTTCCGGGGTGCGGCATCACGTCATGTAATCAGAGGTTCAGGACAAAGGCAACCGGCATCAGCCTGTTCCGCGCCGGACGCATCCGGTAACATGCTGGAGCATGACCTGCGTACCGCCAAACCCTTGTCTGGAAGGGCGCTGAGAAGAGTGTTACCAATATATTTCGCTTGCTGAAAACAATGCCAAGAACCGTTCTACAGTGGTGTGCGTACGCAATTTTTTGGATTTCGCTGTGCACAACCGCGACGCAAGCGCACGCTTCCGTTACAAACACGGTGACACCTCCGCATCGGCCGCGTATCTGTTTGGCATTGGGGGGCGGCGGCGCACGAGGCGCGGCCCATGTGGGTGTGCTGGAGGCATTGCAGCAACTGCGCATTCCGGTGGATTGCATCGCCGGTACCAGCGGTGGCGCCATCGTAGGTGGCCTCTATGCCTCGGGGTTTACGGCCCAGGAATTACAGGCCACGTTAACGCAACCCGATCTCCAGGCCAGCATGGCCAACCAGCAACCCCGCAGTCTGCTCGATTACCAAGCGAAGCAGTACCAGCTCCAATACCTGTTGCAGGTGGAATTCGGCTATGCGAACGGCCGCTTCTTTTTCCCCCAGGGCATCATCGCGGGCAATGATCCGGGGCGTATTCTCAATGTTCTGACGCTCACTACCCAGCCCTCCACTGATTTCAGCAAATTACCGATTCCATTTTGCGCGATAGCCACTGATATTGATACGGGCGCCGAAGTGGTACTGGATCATGGAAACCTGGCTGCCGCCATGCGAGCTAGCATGTCAGTCCCCGGGGTGTATGCGCCGGTGGAACTCGACCACCATCTGCTGGTGGACGGCGGTTTGGTGGACAACTTGCCGGTGGATGTGGCCCGCAAAATGGGTGCGGATGTGGTCATTGCCGTCAATGTGAGCACGCCGCTTTCAAATCCCGAGAGCCTCAATAATGTGGTTGGCGTTTCCCTGCAGGTGATCAAGTTGCTGGGAAATCAGAATGTGAACCAATCGATAGCGAGTCTGACTGCGCACGATGTCCTGATTCAACCCGATCTTGGCGATATTTCCGCGTTGGATTTCAGCCGTGCCGCCGAAGCCATCAGGATAGGCAGGCAAGCGGCCCTCAAGGTTCTGACGCCGTTGCGCGCTTTGCAGCTTTCACCGCAAGCCTATGCAGAATACAAGGAACAACATCGTTATGTGCCGCAAGTCCTGAAGTCGGTGGACTTCATCTTGATCCGCGGCAACCAGCGGGTTCCGACGGCGTTGATCCGCAGCCACCTCTTTACCAAGGCAGGTAAGCCTTGGGATTTCAAACAAATTGACCGTGACCTTGAACGTCTTGATCGCCTCGGATATTTTCGTCAGGTGACCGCCGCCATCGCCCATGAGGGCACCCGGACCGGACTGGTTATCACGGTCGCAGAAAAACCCTGGCGCGCCAACTATCTGCGCTTTGGGCTACACATCGCGGATGATTTCGAAGGCGGTAGCCAGTATGGTTTGTTGTTTGGCTGGACGCGCACGGAAATCAATCAATTGGGCGCGGAATGGCGCAACCAGTTTGAAATCGGGAACAACCGGCGTGTCTATACTGAGCTTTATCAACCGATAAATTATTCGGGCTCGGTTTTTGTTGCTCCCCAGGCTGAGTATCTGAACACACTGTCAAATGTCTACAGCGGCGAAAACTTGATTGCGCAATACACTACCCGTGTTATACGCGGTGGTTTCGATATTGGCGGTGAATTCGGCAATGTAGCCGAGCTGCGCATTGGTCCATCCTATGGGCATGTGTTTTCGACACCGCGGGTGGGTGAACCCACCTTGCCGTCCTACCGCAATACCTTGGGCGGCATACGTCTGCGTTTCGGTCTGGATACACTGGACGGTGATACGGGTTTTCCGCTATCGGGGTCCTATTTGAAACTGGACAGTTTCTTTGCACGTAGCGCCATGGGCAGCGATGTCAATTACGACAAGGCGGAATTAACCGGAGCGCAGGTAATCGGCAACAACTCACACCGACTGATTCTTACCGCCGACGTGGGTTCTTCATTTCGCACCAATATTCCATTCTATGATGAATTCACCCTGGGAGGATTTTTGTCGCTCTCGGGCCTTCGTCAGCAACAATTGCGGGGTCAGCAGGTTTTCGCCGTTCATTTCATTTATCTTGAGCGTATCGGGAATCTGCCTAGCGTTTTGGGTAATGGGCTGTATATCGGTGGCAGCCTGGAAGGCGGTAATGTTTGGGGCAGCACCCAGCATATCAGCCTGCGAGGGCTGCAATATGGCAGTTCGCTGTTTATTGGTGCGGATACCGTGCTAGGACCCTTGTATTTCGGGACCGGCTTTTCCCAATCCGGCAATCAGTCATTTTACTTATATATCGGCCTGCCATTTACTCTTAATTGAGAAGTTGACTTTGAATATGGATAAGTTGCGCATCTTCACTACCGGCGGCACTATCGACAAGATCTATTTCGACGCTAAAAGCGAATACGAGATAGGTGAGCCGCAGATTAGTGAAATTCTGCGGGAAATGGGTGTGACATTTCCGTTTGAAATTACCTCTCTGATGCGCAAAGACAGCTTGGATATGACCACGATGGATCGCGAACTCATCCATAAGGCCGTGCAGCAGTG
>DAHVFI010000382.1 GCA_027317045.1 Gammaproteobacteria bacterium | reverse complement strand
GCAAGGTGGTGCTGGCCGCCAGCGCCGCGTTCGCTCCCGACTCCCATGGGGCAGCGCTGCCTCCGTGGCTGCTTTTCAAAGTGAATGTGCCGCATCCGGACCAGATCGGCATCGCCGGCATTTTTTTCAATCCCATCAAAGTGCAGCTGCGACCACCGCTCGCCCGTCTGGGGCAGGCGGCGGAAGGCGTGGGTTATCTGCCGGATTCCTCCTTGACCGGCTCGCAGCCGCTGATTGTCAGTGATGACAAACAGCTGCTCCCGGCGTTTGCCTTGCTGGTCGCGGCGCAGGATCTAGGCTTGAAAAACAACGACATCATTCCGCACGCTACCGGCGGTATCAGCCTGGGCGACGAATACTTGTTTACCGATGAATCCATGCGGGCCCGCCCGCGTGATTATGCCGTCGACCGCGGTCGCAATGCGATTCCGGTGTATGCGGTTGACGATGTGCTGGAGGGCAAGGTGCCCGCGGAAAATCTCACCGGCAAGGCGGTTATCGTGGGGCTGACGACGGATACCAGCGGCTCGCGGACACTCGCGGCGGCGGGTATGGTGTCGAGTATCCTCAATGATGACCTGGTAGCCACGCCATTCTGGGCATGGTGGTTGCGCGGCTTGCTCACCTTGCTGCTGGGCATTTATCTTCTAGTGGCGGTTACCAAGTTGCGCATTTGGTTGGGCATCGCCGCAAGCGTATTGCTGTTGGTGCTGTTGGTGAATGGCGGATTCATTCCACTCATCACGCGCGGTCTATGGTTGCCGCTGACCTTGCCGGCGCTATTTCTCATCATCGGACATATGGTGATATTGACGGCGCGTTATCTGAGTGACCGCCATGGCGTGTCGCGCGAAGATTTTTCCGAGACCAACCGGCAGTTGGCGCTCGCCTGCCAGGCGCTGGGGCGGTTCGATGAAGCCCTGGCGCACTACGGCAAATGTCTGCCATCCAGCGAATTGCATAAAAACCTCTTGCACCTCGGTCATGAACACGAGCGTCATCGCCGCTATGCCGCGGCCATTGAAGTCTATGCGGAGATGAAACGGCTGGTACCGGAGTTCGGCGACGTGGATGATCGTCTGCAGAAATTGCAGGCACTCGACAGTCCGACCACGATTACTCACCGGCGCGGAGCGCATATCACATTGCCTGAAAATGGGCTGCAGAAACCGGTGCTCGGGCGGTACGAACTCATCAGGGAACTGGGGCGGGGCGCCATGAGTGTGGTGTATCTGGGCCGGGATCAGAAAATCAACCGTAC
>DAHVFI010000380.1 GCA_027317045.1 Gammaproteobacteria bacterium | reverse complement strand
CCACAACGCTGTTGATGGCGGCGAAAATGCCCACCACCACGGCGGTGATCACGCCGTACACCAGGGTGCGGTTGAGGACGATGCGCACGTCCACCAGACGATGACGCAACAGGGCATAAGCAAAGCCCGCCGCCGACAACAGGAATGCCACGGCCTGAAACTCGTCGAGCAGGCGCTGAGAGACCGGATTGCCTGTCAGAAAAATACCCGCGTAAAACACCAGTCCCAGCAATATGATCCCGGTGCTGGCTAGAATCCAGCGGATGCGCAGGCGCTGCTCCGAACCCGCGCGCGCGTAACCCGCCACCAGCATCACGAAGGGGATCAACCCCAGAAAAATGCTTATTCCGGGGAGGATCAGTTTCGGCCAGCCGGACACGGCAAAGTAAACCAGGCCAATGGTGCGGGTAAGGGATAAAGCCTGGAGTAACAGCACGACCAGGAAAAACATTGCGGCGAACAAACTTTTGACGCGCCGGCTCAAGCCATCGCCAATCACTGCATGTACCATCATGTAAAGACCGCTCGCGAGCA
Source organism: Gammaproteobacteria bacterium (assembly GCA_027317045.1). Classification (GTDB taxonomy): domain Bacteria; phylum Pseudomonadota; class Gammaproteobacteria; order Natronospirales; family REEB76; genus REEB76. The sequence continues at coordinate 1,421 of DAHVFI010000380.1, read as the reverse complement.
GCGGCACAACGATGCAGTTATCAAGTATGTCGAGGCCGATGCCGATCGTGGCCGGCACGGGTAGTGCACGCAGACCATTGCTAATCACCACGTTCAACGCCATCACACCGAGGCCCCAGGCCGCCAGATTCCGCCCGCGCCACAGCGCCAGCAAACCCAGACCCAAGAAAGCGAGAAACAGTATGTATCCGAGCACTCTTCCCAGGCCGGGGGTCGGGTTTTGAGGCGCCACCTGGCTGGTGACCGGCACTCTTAGAACCTGGCTGCCGCGGCGCACAACCATGTCGTAGCTGAGACCCGGTTTCACGGTGATGGTTAGCAAAGCCGCCGCCCGCGCCGCCGGCGTCATTTGTCGTAGTTCCAATTCATCTCCCTGCTGGAGCCCATTGGGCAACGGCACGCCCGGTATGGGGGAAATCAAATAGGTGGAAACTCCGTGAGACGTGATATTGAATGGCAGTCCGGCGTTGGTGCGAAAGAACGCCAATTGGATAAATGCGGCGATCGCGACAAGAGTCAACAATGCGGATATCCACAGACGACGGTTCATGGCGAAACTCCCGCGGTAACAGATGACTGCAATTTACTACTGGGACATGCGGCTTGCATCTGTTTCGGGGCAGACCGACTGGGTGGTGGGCATGTGGTCGGGAACGCCACCTGACGTGGATATTTAATCCGGTGGTGGAATGGGCTATGCTGGCGCGCATTTTTAGTGTCGGCGCCCCGGAACTTAGGTGCAAAAAACCGGTGTCCTGACAGCATCCACGTTAGCTAAATCACAAAATCCCTTGAGGAGAACCTGCGTGAAAACATCCAGTTTGTTTACGATGCTCGCCTTGTGCATCCTAGCCCTGCCAGTATTCGCGGCGGACAAGCCAGCGGCTAAAGCCCCTGCTGCGGCGCCGCTTGCCGCGGCTAGTGCACCTCAGGAGTCCACCACCCAGGGTTCAGTGACGGTGGAAGGTCAGCGCATCAACTACAAAGCGGTAGCCGGCACTCTTATCCTGAAGAACAAAGACGGCAAACCCACGGGTAGCATGTTCTATGTGGCCTATTTAAAAGATGGTGTCAACCCCGCAAATCGGCCGCTGACGTTTTTCTATAACGGCGGTCCCGGCTCTTCAAGCGTGTGGCTGCACATGGGCGCCTTCGGCCCACGTCGGGTAATCACCGCAGACCATACCCACACCCCGGCCGCGCCTTATCAACTGGTCAACAACGACTACAGCCTGTTGGACGCCACCGATGAAGTGTTCATCGATGCCATGGGCACCGGTTTTAGCCGCATTCTCGACAAGGACAAAGGCGGTGTAGGCACGCCCAAGGATTTCTACGGTGTGGATCCGGATGGCAAGGCTTTCGCTCAGTTCATCACGGAATTTCTCTCGAAATACGGTCGTTGGAATTCGCCCAAGTAC
>DAHVFI010000379.1 GCA_027317045.1 Gammaproteobacteria bacterium | reverse complement strand
CTACGGCCCTTCGGCATCTATTGCCTGCTGGCGGGCGCCATAGCGCTGCTGATTCATTACGCATGAAATCCTGTAGCATGGCTGCTGATCGCTCACAAAACACACGGCCGGTCCCGTACCGCGCACGCGATTTTGCCCGATCATGCCGTTTGATTGCTTTTTCACGCATAAAGTATATGGTGAACGCATTCCGAGATAAGCACTGCGGTTGACAAAACGCGCCTATGGCAGATGAATCCACAAGTTTTCTGGCGCGGCTCAAGCGCCATCATATTTACCGGGTCGCGACCGTCTATGCAATTGCCGGCTGGGTGATCATCCAGCTTTCCAACGGAATTTTCCCGGACTTCGGCTTGCCGCGCACCAGCGTGCGCATTGTCATCGCGGTTATCGCGCTTGGCTTGCCGGTGGTGCTGGTGCTTGCCTGGATGTTTATCAGGCCGGTTGACCCGGAGAAACTTGCTCATTGGCAACGCCGGCGCTGGCGGCTTGGATCGCTGTTATCCATGATTGTCATTGTCTTTGTCAGCATTTCAGGGGTGTATATCTGGAAAGTCACCTCCGAGTCGTCGGCCCCGGCCGCCGGGGTGCCCGCGGTCAGCGAGACGGCGGTGTTTAACCCGCCCGCGAACTCTATTGCCGTACTGCCGTTTCAGAACCTGAGCAATAATCCGACACGCCAATATTTCAGCGACGGTATCACTCAGGAACTTACCAATGCCCTGGGTCAAATAGCCGGTCTGCGTGTTATCGCCTGGCAATCCATGGTCGGTTACCGCAACAGCGCGCTGCCTGCGAATGCCATCGGCAAGGAACTGAACGTGGCATACATGCTCGTGGGCAGCGTGATGCGCGAAGGCGACGACCTGCGTGTTTACGCCGAATTGGTGAATACGGTGAACGGCTATCAGCTGTGGTCAAACAAGTATGACCGGTCACTTAAGGACCTATTCGCGGTGCAGGATGACATCTCGAGAGCCATCGCCGGTTCCTTGCAGTTGGAGCTCAGTGGCAATGGTCACCTGGTGACCGCTCCAACCATCAGCACACAAGCCCATGATGCTTATCTGAAAGGCATGGAGGTCTATAACATCCGTACCACCGCCAACCTCTATAAGGCTATTAAATTTTTCCAGCGGGCCATCAAATTGGACCCCGGTTACGCTGAGGCCTATGCCCAGCTTGGCGGTGCCTATACGGTACTCCCGGAAGTCACATCCATGTCGTACAAGGAGGCCAATGCCAAAGCCATGCCGGCGATACAGAAAGCACTCGCCATCAATCCGAATCTCGCCCAGGCTCACGCGGTATTGGCCAATATCTACATTTCGGAGCACAAAACCGATGCAGCCAAAGCTGAACTGCTGAAAACCCTGGCCCTGGATCCCAGCAATGCCTCAGCACACAGCAGCTACGCTTTTCTGTTACCGCTCAAGGATGCGCTGGCGCAATTTCAGCAAGCCGCTATGCTCAACCCCGAATATTGGGCGGTACAGATGAATTTGGGCGGGGCCTACGCCGAGCTTGGACATATCCCCGAGGCCATAAAGGCCTACCAGGCGGCCCAACGGCTGTCTCCCGAGAATATCGAGGCGCCGCTGGAAATCGCCTACTTGCGTCATTTGCAATCCAGGGACAAGGAAGCGGTTGAAGTACTGGCTGAAGTAAAGACTGCGAACAAATACGACACCAGATTGTTGGAAGCCTCACGCCAGAGCTACGCAGCACTGCTGGATCCAAAACTCCGTAACCAGGCACTGACGACTCTGGATGAGCTTGCAGGCAATAAAAAAGGCGGATTCAACCAGTATTACCTGGCGACCGCCTATATCGTTCTCGGGGAAAAGACCAAGGCAATCAAGCTCATCCGTGAATTTTGTGGCAACGCACCGGATACCTCTAA
>DAHVFI010000377.1 GCA_027317045.1 Gammaproteobacteria bacterium | reverse complement strand
ACGGCTTTACATTGCCGCGCTAGCGGCTTTTCTGCGACGGCGACGACCGCCTTTCTTCTTGCGACCGCCGGCCTTTTTCTTACGGCCACCGGCCTTCTTCTTGCGACCGCCAGCCTTCTTACGACGACGTGGGGCCTTCTTTACAGCGGCCTTTTTCTTTTTCTTAGCCGCAACCTTGGACTTCTTCGCTTTCGCTTTACGTTTCATACTCAAAGATCCTCCCGGTTAGATCACACGCACTTGAGTATATACAAGAAAATACAAAATTCCAGTTTTGCAATCAATTTTCACCTGTTTAGGATGCATTTTCGCAGTTTGCAGGTGTTTTGGAGTTCAATTTGCGACTGCCAACGTTATTTTGCAGATGATTTTTGTCGTTTAGCGATGTCAATCAGATAGCGACAGCCAGTTTCAGGATGTAATGCCAGTGCTTCGCAGTTACCGGAGTAATGGAAAGACGGTTACCACGGCGCAGGATGAGCATGTCCTTGAGTGCGGCATGCCGGCGCATTTCGGTGAGCGTCACCCGCTGTTTGAAGCGCTTCACCAGAGTCATATCCACGGCATACCAGAGCGGTTTTGCAGGCGTGCTGCGCGGGTCAAAATGCGGGTTTTCCGGCTCAAAAGCCGTGCTATCCGGGTGACCCGCACAGCTCACTTTCATGATGCCCGCGATGCCGGGTTCGACGCAGCCCGAGTGATAGAAGAAGGCCAGGTCACCCTTGTGCATCTGGTCCCGAAGCATGTTGCGCACCTGAAAATTGCGCACTCCGTCCCAAGCCGTGGTCTTGCGCGGCGTGCTGGCGAGATCGTCAATGCCAAACACACTGGGTTCTGATTTCATCAACCAATAGTTCACCGGTGATTTACCTCGTCGCCGGCAAAAAAGTAGACATGACGCTCGGTAACCACGCCGCTAAGCGGCACATCCCAGGATGCTTCCTCGATGCGGTCGAGCCGCTGGAATTCGTAGGCCAGACCCAGCATCAACGGCTTGCGGTCACCGGCTTTCAGGAAAGAAAACGTGCGGTCATAGAAACCTCCGCCCATCCCCAAACGGTTGCCGCCTCGATCGAAAGCCACCAGTGGAGTGAGCACCAGATCCAGCGACTGTGGCGCAATACCGACAGAATTGGATGTCATGGGTTCCGGGATATGAAGGCGGTTTGTTTGCATGGCGGTAGCGGGTGTCCAGGCATAAAACCGGAGTTCGGCGGAGTGTTTTGGGGCCACTACCGGCAGATAAATGTGTTTGCCGTCATGGTGCGCGTGCTGCAGCAGTGGTTGCGTATCCACTTCCCCGTCTATCGCCACATAGGCGGCCAGGTGCTGTGCCGAGCGGTAACCGGGCAACTCAGTGAGCAGTGCTGTCAGGGCCTCAGCCGCATGCGCACGGGTCAGGCTGTCCAGCGCGCGCCGCCGGGTGCGTATTTCCTGGCGTATGGATTTACGGATAGTCACGGGAGGAATTCAAAGAGGCGTCTCCCATCGGTGCCGTTACCGGCTATCGCCCTTGAACCAAAGGTTCAGGTGGAGCCGACCGTGATGCTTTAGGCTTTCCGCTGCATGGCGGACCTGCACACCGTCATCACTGGGCCGGTTCCGGGGGTTTGATTTAGGCTCAAAGAGTAACCCAGCCCGTATCGCACACCACAGGAGACGCCATACGTGAAAAAAACACTGCACCCCTCAGGCTACCGACACGCTCGCTAATTTGCCAGTGACGGGGCGCTAGCGGCGCCTGCCAGCCGGTCGTTGAGTGTGCGCACCCGGCCCAGCAGATCATGATCCGCCTCGTTGGCCATGGCCTGGTTCTGCAAAATCTCATGGGACAGGTTGAGGGCGGCCATGACGGCGACTCGGTCCAGACCCACTACCTTGCCGCTCTCGCGGATCTCGCGCATCTTGCGATTGAGCAGTTCGGCGGATTCCAGCAGCGCCTCACGCTCGTTATCCGGGCAGGCCACCTGGTATTCCTTGTCCAGGATGCGTACCGTAACCCGCGCCAGTTCTTCGCTCATGCGCTTTCCTCCAGGGATTTGAGACGCGATATCATGGCTTCCACCCGGCCACGTACCTGTTCGTTCTTGGCCAGCAGGCCGGCGCGCTCCGTGTTGAGGGAGTCCAGCCGCTGGCGCAGGGAGTGATTGTCGCCGCGCAGCCTGACGCAGACCGCCACCAGTTCCTCCACGCGGCCTTCAAGTCGCTTGAGTTCCTGTTCCAGCAGTTCGCGGGCTTTTTCAGTATGCATACAATCACTATAGAGCGGCGCTAGTGAAGCGGTCAACGCCATCCGCGCACCCTGGGCGCACGATGCTAGGATAATGGCTGACCCGGCGCGCCCCGCAGCCGCACGGCGGTATCCGGGTTACCTTAAGTTTTTCGCGAGGCTGTGAAATTGCAGATACGACCTCAGGAATTCGCCCGCCGCCGCCGCGAACTCATGCGCATGATGGGTCACGGCAGCATCGCCATCGTACCGGCGGCGCGCGAGAAGATCCGCAACCGTGATAGCCACTATCCATTCCGCCAGGATAGCGATTTCCACTACCTCAGCGGCTTTCCCGAGCCGGAGGCCGTGCTGGTACTGGTGCCGGGACGCCGCCAGGCGGAATACATCCTGTTCTGCCGGGAACGTGATCCCCTCATGGAAACCTGGAACGGCCGGCGCGCCGGTCCAGAAGGTGCCACCCGCGAATACGACGCCGACGACGCCTTCCCCATCGGCGATATAGACGACATCCTGCCCGGCCTCATGGAGCGTCGCGAACGAGTGTTCTACACCATGGGCAATTATTCGGAGTTCGACCAGCGTGTGATCGGCTGGGTGAACGGCTTGCGTGCCCAGGCCAAGAGCGGCATGCACTCGCCCGAGGAATTCGTGTCTCTGGATCACATCCTGCACGACATGCGTTTGTACAAGAGCAAACCGGAACTCGCGGTCATGCGTTGTGCAGCGGCCATTTCCATGGGTGCGCATGCGCGCGCCATGCGCGCCTGCCGTCCCGGCATGAACGAATCAGAACTGGAAGCCGAGTTTCTGCACGAATTCCGCCGTCATGGCGGCGTACCCGCCTATAACCCCATCGTGGGCGGCGGTGAGAATGGCTGCATCCTGCACTATGTGGAAAACAATCGGCCTCTCCAGGACGGCGAACTGGTCTTGATCGACGCTGCCTGCGAATACCAAAGTTACGCCACCGATATCACCCGCACTTTTCCAGTGAACGGCCGCTACACCCCGGAACAGCGCGCGATCTACGAACTGGTACTCAAGGCGCAGCTCGCCGCCATCGCCAAGATGCGCGCCGGCAACCACTGGAACACGCCCCACGAGGAAGCGGTAAAAGTGCTTACCGCCGGTCTGGTGAAGCTCGGACTGCTCAAGGGCCCGCTGGGCAGACTCATCAAGGATGAAGGCTACAAGAAGTTCTACATGCACCGCACCGGCCATTGGCTGGGCCTCGACGTCCACGACGTGGGGGATTACAAAGTGGGCGACGAATGGCGTGAGCTGGAACCCGGCATGGTGATGACCGCGGAACCGGGCCTCTACATTGCCGCCGGCACCCGCGGGGTACCCAAATGCTGGTGGAACATTGGCGTGCGCATTGAGGACGATGTGCTGGTAACCCGGGGCGAACCGGAGGTGCTGACCGGCGCACTCATCAAGCAAGCGGATGAGATTGAGGCTTACATGCGGCGCGCGGCCGCGTGCGGGGTATGATGACCCAGGAAGACGCTCCCCGGTATCTTGCTCGTTTCCTGGCAGCCTCCAGGAGTTGCACGGTGCGTATGTTTCCGTGCAGCTGGCAGCCAGCCCGAAAGTGAAACATAGCGCCCCCACAAAACATTCCCCTCGCTCTGGAAAGCAGCAGGCAGAGCGTGATAACAATCATGCGGCCTCCGATGTCGATGTCCTGATCGCCGGCGGCGGCATGGTGGGCGCGAGTCTTGCGGCCGCGCTGGCGCCCTTAGCCCTCAAAATCGCAGTGGTGGAAGCCGTCCGCTTTGGCAGCCGTGGCCAGCCGAGTTACGACGACCGTATCACGGCGGTGTCTTGGGGCAGCCGCCGCATCTTCGAAGGCATCGGCTTGTGGCCGCAGATTGCGCCGGAGGCCGCTGCCATCCGTCACATCCACGTGTCGGACCGCGGTCATGCGGGCATGATGCGCCTGCATGCAGCGGAGATGGGGGTGGAGGCGTTGGGTTACGTGGTGCCCAACCGCGTTATCGGCCTTGCCCTGAGCGAATTTCTGCTGCGCCAGAAACACATCGTGCTGCTGGCGCCGGCGAAACTCGAAAGTGTGCAGATGCAAGCTGAGGGCGTATGTACAACGCTGGAATGCGGTGGCATGAACAGCATCAAAACCCGATTACTGGTGGCGGCGGACGGCGCCAATTCGAAAATACGCGAACAGCTCGGCATCGACGCGCACGTCTGGGATTATGGGCAGAGCGCCGTCATCTGCAATGTCAGTGTCGAACGGCCGCAGGCGCACACGGCTTTCGAGCGCTTTACCGGCAATGGGCCGCTGGCACTGCTGCCTATGGGTGAAGACCGCTATGCGCTCATCTGGACGGTGGTCAACGCGCGCGTGGCCGAAATTTTGGCCATGGCCGACACGGAATTTCTGGATGCCGCTGCCGCCGGATTCAACGGCCGCCTGGGACGTTTCGTCAAAGCCGGCAAACGCACAACCTATCCATTGAGTCTGGTACATGCGCATACACAGTCGCGGGGTCGCGCAGTGCTGGTGGGGAATGCCGCCCACAGCCTGCATCCCATCGCCGGCCAGGGCTTCAACCTGTCGTTACGCGACATCGCAGCGCTCGCGGATGTTCTGGCGGATATCACCGCCGTTGGCGGTGACTTGGGAGACGAGCGTCAACTTGCCGCTTATGTACGCACGCGCCGCCGCGACCAAATGAGCACCACCTTGTTCACGGATATGCTTACGCGCGTGTTTACCAATCCGCTGGCATCCATCGGCTGGGCACGCAATCTGGGTCTTTTGGGGCTGGATTTTTTTCCAGCGGCGCGTCATAGGCTTGCACGCCACAACATGGGCATCGCCGGTCGTCTGCCGCGCCTCGCCCGCGGACTTGGAATCAAATCAGAGGCAGATTGCCTGGCCGAGCAACCTGCCATGTCTGCCTCTTTCTCCGCAAGCAGGATGGGATGTGGATTGCCATGACTGCATCTCGCTCGCCATCACAGTTCGACGTGGTCATCGTGGGTGCCGGTGCGGTGGGTACGGCGTTCGCCTGCGCGCTGCGCAATAGTGGTCTGCGCATCGCTCTTTTGGATGCCCATGAGCCGCCACCTTTCTCAGCCGCAGCGGAGCTTGACCTGCGGGTGTTTGCAATTTCACCGGCATCACGAAGCATCCTGGAGACCGTGGGCGCCTGGCAGACTATCCAGGCACAACGCGTTGCCGCCTATACCGAGATGCACGTGTGGGATGCCAGCGGCAGCGGCAGCATCCATTTTGACTGCGCCGAGGTGGGTGAACCGGCGCTGGGTTACATTGTCGAGAATCGCCTGATCCAGCACGCATTGCGGTTGCAACTGCAGACGGCTGACAATGTCAGCGCGATCCATCCGGTCACTCTGGAAGCGGTGGTGACCGATGCGGATCAGGTGACGCTCACGTTGCAGGACGGTCGCCGCTTGCGTACGCGCCTGCTGGTGGCGGCGGATGGTGTGGAATCCGCCACCCGCAAGCTGGTGGGCATTGAGACCCGCACGGCGTCCTATGGACAGCAGGCCATCGTCGCCCATGTGACCACGGAAAAGCCGCATCACCACACGGCCCGGCAGCGCTTTCTGCCCAGCGGCCCGATCGCACTGCTGCCGCTGCCGGATGGCCGCTCTTCGATCGTGTGGTCGCTGGACGACACGCGGGCGGAACAGGTCCGGCAATTGGACGATGTGGGGTTTTGCGCCGCCGT
>DAHVFI010000374.1 GCA_027317045.1 Gammaproteobacteria bacterium | reverse complement strand
GTGCAGAGGTTGAGAGGCTTGCCGCCGCGCGCGGCGGCGTGACAGACCTCACCACGGATCCCGCACCCACCTGTGATGGCGCCGCCAAGATCAGTGTCTGGCCCGGCTTGATGAGGTAGTCAGAGCCGATGTGGTTCCAGGCTGTCACGTCATGGTAGTCAAGGCCATAGCGCCAGGCAATGGAATACAGCGTGTCACCCGGCCTGACGGTGTACTGCCGGGGGATCGGCTCCGACATCACGGCCTGTGGCCCTGACCCGGAGGCGCTGGCAGGATTCCAGGTAAGCGCACCGGCACAACCGGCCAACAAACCACTGCAACACCCCACGATGAAAACCGCCCGTGGGGTATTCACTCCAAGCCTCCCACCAACGGCACGAAGCTCACCCGATCCAACAGTTTGCGTGCATAGTCCGTTTCACTGCGGCGCGTAATCAGCAACAGTTCCTGCCCGCTGGGGCTGCCCACCGGAATCACCAGGCGACCGCCGACCGCGAGCTGCGCCAGCAGCGCCGCCGGCACCTCTGCCGGCGCGGCGCTCACCAGGATGCCGCCGTAAGGCGCATGCTGCGGCCAGCCCCAGCCGCCATCCGCGTGGCGAAAGCGCACATTGCGGACCTTGAGTCCGTTCAGGGTTTGGCGCGCACGCAATTGCAATGCTCCCAGGCGTTCAACGCTGTACACCGTCGGCACCAGCGCGGCCAGAATCAACGTCTGGTAACCGCAGCCGGTGCCTACCTCCAGTACCGTTTCGGGCATGCCATCCGCCAACAATGCCTCGGTCATGCGCGCCACGATGTAGGGCTGGGAAATGGTCTGACCGAAGCCGATGGGCAGCGCCGTGTCTTCGTAGGCGCGGCTGGCCAAGGCTTCGTCCACAAACAGATGCCGCGGCGTGGAGCGGATGAGATTGAGTACCGCAGCATCTTTGATGCCCTGCTCCTTGAGGCGCGCCATGAGCCGCTCGCGGGTGCGCGCCGAGGTCATGCCGATGCCGCGGGTGCTGGCAACATTCACGGCAAAGGCATCCCTTGCAGCCAATGAGAGAGGGGATCGAGGGCGGTATACTGCGTCAGATCAATCTGCAGCGGTGTAACTGAAACAAACCCGCGGCGCACCGCATGGAAATCCGTGCCAATACCGGCATCCTGCTCGGCACCCGGCGGTCCCACCCAATAGATGGGCCGGCCGCGGGGATCAGTGGTCTTGGTGACTGGCTCGGAACGGTGCCGGTAGCCCAGACGCGTGGCCTCGACCCCTTGCAGTTCATTCCAGGCGATGTCCGGCACGTTGACATTGAGGATGGTGTTGGCCGGCAGTGGATTGGTCAGCAGCCGTTGCACCAGATCGCAGGTGACGCGCGCTGCCGTGGCGTAGTGACGCGGGGTTTCCGTCACCAAAGATACCGCGATCGCCGGATAACCCAGGAAACGCCCCTCGATGGCCGCCGCCACGGTGCCGGAATACAGCACATCGTCACCGAGATTGGCGCCGGAATTTATGCCGGAGACCACCATATCCGGTTCATGTTCCAGCAGCCCGGTAATGGCCAGATGCACGCAGTCGGTGGGAGTACCGTCCACGCACACCATCCCCGGCTCATCCCGGCGGGCCCGCAATGGCAAATCCAGGGTCAGGGAATGGCTGGTGCCACTGCGGTTGCGATCCGGAGCGACGATGGTGACCTCGGCGAAATTGCGCAACGCCTTCGCCAGGCAGCGCAAACCTTCGGCGTGGCAGCCGTCATCGTTACTGAGAAGAATTTTCACCCGATAATCCGCCGGTACAACAGCGACCCTTAGGATACTGTAAAAGCACGCTTGATATACTGTTTCCGGCCAGGGTAGCGGCAGTCATGACAAGCAACAACAAGCTCAGCGATGAAGAATCGCGCGTATTCCGCAAGGCGATGACGGATACCAGGCCATTGCCCTCCAAACCGCTGCGTCGTGGACCCAAACCAAAACCACGCGCGCGCTTTGCGCGTGCTGCCGAAGTGGAAGTTCTGGAGGCAAGCCTCACCGGCCTACCGGATCCCGACGAACCGCTGCTGGGTGAGGGTCTGTACTATGCCAAGCCGGGTGTGCAGCATGCGGTGTTGCGCAAGCTACGCCGCGGCCATTTCAGCGTCGGCGCGGAACTCGACCTGCACGGTCTGCGCAGCGAGGATGCGCGTCTGGCATTAACCGGATTCCTAAAGACGGTGCGCGGTCAACGCATGCGCTGTGTGCGCATCATCCACGGCAAAGGTTATCGTTCCGGTCCGCGCGGCCCGATACTCAAACAGAAGCTCAACGGTTGGCTGCGGCAGCGTGACGAGGTGATCGCTTTCTGCTCGGCACGTCCGGTGGACGGGGGTACCGGTGCGGTGTATGTGTTACTGAACAGCCGTTAATTATTATTGGATCCACTTCTCTGGGAAAGCGGCCATGCATATCAACATCCATTTGCTCGTAATTTTCACACTCATCGGTGGACTAATCGTGTTGTGCTTGCCCAGGTATTTGGAGAGGTTCAAGCTGATGCGCTATGTTAGCGATTCCGGACTGATCGTTACTTGGTTTGCTGGTTCTGTTTGGCATTCACATTTTTGTCATCAAACGATGCTTCCGGCATCATCCCTGCGAAAGTGGGTACCATCTTCTCTTATACCATCACCCTCATCCCTCCCCCTCCCCTGACTGGGAGAGGGATGGGTGAGGGGGAGATATTTTGTGCGGCCGTCGGCCGCAATCTATTCAAGAGAGCGTTCGCCGCATGCGCGTCACCCACTCGTGCAACGTAGGTTACTTTTATTTGATGCAAAGAAAAGTAACCAAAAGAAACATCCAAAAGCGTCTTCAAATACTTACGCATTTCCAAGTACCGCACGCTGCATTCGCGAGCATTTCTTTTAGCTTCTTTTCAATCGCGTCATTCAAACAGATTCGTGAAATGCAAACCGAACAGCTTCGTTTAGCGTAAGCTGAGTTGACGCGTAATACTATTGGTATGCTACTGCTATATAATTCGCAATTGTCCGGTAGCGCATGGCGCATATGTAATAATATACGTAAAGGCCAACACAAAATCCAATAATTGACCACACAGGTGGCGACGTTATTTGACCCGGAATTAATATCGGATGAATTGTAAAAAACAAGAATGAAACAGCGCCGAGAATAAGCCACCAACTCACGAAGCCACTTACGCTAATATTGTGGGTGACACGATTAAAGCGTATTAGCCCACGCATAATGAAAAATTCAAACATGAAAGCATGAAATCCCTTAAAAGACGGCCTAAATGCAATACTCCCATCAGAAAATGAATGAAAACATATACTGCGTGGCAGACCCATTACCGAGTCACCACAAGAGCGTGTCAGAATATCAATTGGAGGAAGTTTTACGTTCAACGTTTTAACCGGTATCGAAACCCGGAAAATGAGGAAACCATATTTGAAATACCAGCTAACCCAGAAAACAGATAACATAATTTCACAAATAGCCACTACGATGGGACACACACTAAGCAATAGTGCATAACTCATATAACGAATCTCGTTTTCACTCTCATTTTGTCGAGTGGGGTTGACCGTAGCACAGCAATACAATCCCTATCCCTTTCTGGCAGCAAGCTCCGCCACCAGCGCCCGCATGGCAGCCTGGGTTTCAGCGCTGAACCATACGTTCATCAATTCTTCATGGCTGCGTTCGCCGAGTTCAGTGAACAAATCGGCGAGATCGGCGCGCGCCAGCTTGCGGGTGGCGGCTACGGCCAGCGGCGGCAAAGCCAGCAAGCTGCGGCACCATTCCAACGCCGCCGGCAACACCTGCTGTGCCGGCAACACCTGATCCACTAAACCAATCTGCAGGGCTTCCTCGGGTGAGATCAGCAGGCCGTGCAGACACAGGCGCTCCGCCTGGCGCACACCCACCAGCCGTTTGAGCGCCGCGTAGATCACCGCCGGTACCGGCAGGCCCACGCGCACTTCATTGAGACCGATCTTGAATTTGCCCTCGGCGGCGATGCGGGTGTCGCAAAAAATCGCCAGTACCGCGCCGCCTGCCGGACTGTGGCCGGTAATCGCCGCCGCCATCGGGATAGGCAACAAGGCAACGAGCCGCAGCAGACTGATAAATTCCTTCCAGAACTCGTCCATGGAGGCTTTATCCAGTTTAAGCAGCGCCGGCACATCCAGTCCCGCCGAGAACATGCCCTCCGCGCCCGACAGTATCAACGCCCGCGCACCTTTGTCCGGCGCTGCCTTTATCGCCATACGCAGTTCATGAACGAGGGCGGGATTCAGTGCATTCGCCGGCGGATGCGCCAGGCGCAGCCCCACAATTCCGGCATCGTGTTCAATCCGCGTGAGCATCGCTGTCTCCCCCATTCGGGTCGTCGGTATCCGCCAACTCCCGCAAGACTGCAGTGGCGTAGGCGCCTGCCGGCAGAAAAAAACCCAGTTCCAATGCCTGCGATTCGTGCGTCTTCCAGGTCAAATCCTTGAGTGGAAGACGTAGCGCCCGGCGAGCCTGATCCAGACCCGCAGCTTCAAGCCCCTGGGCAAAACCAGCATAGTCGTGGGCTATCGCGGTTTCCAGCGCCGCCACATCGCCGGATGCGCGGCT
>DAHVFI010000373.1 GCA_027317045.1 Gammaproteobacteria bacterium | reverse complement strand
ATGCACCTCTGATGAGACCGGATGCGGGCTAGTCCGGTTGGCAACTGGAGCGGATGGTCGGACATGCTTAGGAAGCTGGCCTATTGGTACCGTGCCTTGGGCACCGGGTTTTGTTTTGCTGGCTTTGGGGTGGGCTGCGTGCTGGTAGGTGTTACGGTGCTGCCCGTTATCCTGTTCTGGCCCGGTAACAAAGCCACCCGCCGCGGGCGGGTGCGCCGCCTGGTGAGCTTAGCTTTCCGGGTGCTGCTGGCGGCGATCCGCGGGCTGGGGCTGGGGCGCGTAGAGGTGGAGGGCCGGGAATGGCTCAAACACGCTGCCGGCCGGTTGGTGCTGGCTACGCATCCTAATTATCTGGATGCGGTAGTACTGCTTTCCCTCTTGCCAACGGCGGATTGTGTGATAAAAAGCGGTCTGTGGCGCAACCCGTTTACGCGCGCGTTCGTCATCGCGGCCGGCTATATAAGTAATGGGGACCCAGTGGATGTTATCGAAACCTGCATACAGGCTGTACACGGCGGCGAGATTTTGGTGCTGTTCCCGGAGGGAACCCGCACGACACCCGGTGAACCGCTGCGTTTTAAGCGCGGTGCCGCACAGGTCGCGGTGCGCGGTGATCTCGAGATCCTGCCGGTGGTGATGCACTGTTCGCCGCCCGCACTGCTCAAAACCACCAAGTGGTATCAGGTGCCGGAGCACGCCTGGGTGTTGCGCGTGAAAATCTTTCCGCCGCGTCCGCTGAGCGATTTCGTGCCACAGCCGTCGCCGCTGCCGGGGGTGGCGGTGCGCCGCGCCACCCGTGCCCTGCAAAGCTTTTTCCAGGAACAGATCAGACATTATGAACACGCTAATTGACGAATTGAAGCAACTCATTATCAAGGTGCTGGATTTGGAGGACGTGACTCCGGCGGACATTGACCCACAGGCGCCTCTATTCGGCGACGGCTTGGGACTCGATTCCATTGACGCCCTGGAGCTGGGCGTCGCCATCCAGAAGCGTTATCACATCACCCTGGACGCCACTTCCGTCGAAACCCGGCGGCACTTTTATTCGCTGGCGAATTTGGCAAAGTTCATTACCGCTCGGCAAGCATCCTGAGAGACATGCCTATGGATACCCAAGACGTTTTTAGGACACTCAAGAGCACCCTGGTGGAACAGTTCGAACTGGACCCGGCGAAGATTACGCCCGCAGCACGGCTGTACGAGGATCTGGATCTGGACAGCATTGATGCGGTGGATTTGGTGATCAAGCTGCAGGAAATCACCGGCCGCAAGGTTAGCCCCGAGGATTTCAAAGGCGCGCGCACCGTGGGGGATATCCAGCACATCATAGAGAAGCTGATCGTCGCTCCGCAATGACGCGTTCGGCCGTTATCGCGCTGATCGTCGCGGCCTTGCTCGCCTATCCGCTGGCCGTATATTTTGCTGCTGGCCATGTTGCGCCCAAATTCTTAATGGCTGGTGTACTGACGCTGCTGGCACTGCGCATGCTCTTCAAAGCCTGGCGGAAATCCCGGCGTCCAAGGGGCTGGTTGGTTCTTGCCAGCAGCCTGTTGTTGGCCGCCATCGCGGTATTGTTCACTCGCGGATTAAGCCTGAACCACCTGCGGCTCTATCCAGTGGCAATTGACGTTGCTTTCTTTCTGGTATTTTTTATTTCACTGTTCACGCGCAGATCACTGGTGGAGCGCATCGCACGCGCCAGCAGCAGCGATGAATTCGGTCCGGAAGCTGTTCATTATACATCCCGTGTTACTTGGGCGTGGAGCGGCATACTGCTGGCGAATACCGCAATCGCGCTGTACACCGCGCTTTACAGCTCCCTGGCCACGTGGACTTTGTACAATGGATTGCTTTCCTATCTGTTGATCGGCACGACGTTCGCGGTGGAATACATGATCCGCCGCCGGGTGCGACGGTTGTGGATGCGCCCATGAGCGCGGCCGACCAAATCGGGGTTTTTTCTGGTCACCGGTCTCAGCATTCGGCTACTCAGCACAAAGTAGTCGCCTATACCGGGGACGGCGAGCTGCTGGCTGGCGATTTCTACGCGCGTGTGGCCGGTATCGCGCGACATCTGCGGCAACGTCCCGAGCAGCGCTGGGCGTTAGTGTGTGACGACACGTTTTGGTTTGCAGTGGGTTTCTTGGCGCTGGTCCAGGCCCGCAAGACTCTGATCTTTCCACAGGCGAGCGGACCCGCGAATGTCGCGGAAGCGCAGGCAGCGGCGGTGCTCACGGATCAGCCAACGCGCTTTTCGTCGTTTGTCAGCCTGGATGTGGCTGCTATCACTGCATCAGGGACACCGGTCGGTACGGACCTGGACGATGAGCTCCTTATCGAGCTTTACACCTCCGGCTCCACCGGCCGGCCCAAGCGTGTGGACAAATTACTTGGACAACTGCGTGCCGAGGTGGCGGCACTGGAAGTCCAGTGGGGGCAAACGCTCGGCGATGCGGTGGTACTCGCCACGGTACCCCATCACCATTTATATGGACTGCTGTTCCGCGTCCTATGGCCTCTGTGGGCGGGTCGCTCGTTCTATGCGCCTACGTGTGCGCAAGCGTTTGAATTCAACGCGGCTGCCAGACGCTTTGGGCGTTGTCTGATGGTCAGCAGCCCGGCCTTCCTTACCCGGGTTACGGATTTCGGCAGCTTGCAACCGCAAGACGCTTTCCGGGCGGTGTTCAGTTCCGGTGCGCCGTTGCCGGAAACTACGGCCGCAAAAATCGCGAACGAATCGGGACATGCGGCCATCGAGGTGTACGGCAGCACCGAAACCGGTGGCATTGCCTGGCGAAAATGGGAGCCCGAGGTGGGCCAGACTCCGTGGCAATCCTTCGCGGGCGTGGAGATCGCTGCACCCGAAAACACACCCGGATTTTTGCGAGTGCGTTCACCGTGGACCTGGCGGGCAGACTGGGTGGAGACCGGCGATTTGGGGCAAGCGTTGCCGCAACGGCGTTTCTTGCTGTGCGGTCGCGCCGACAGCGTGCTGAAAGTGGAGGACAAGCGTGTATCGCTTGCGGAAATGGAACAGCGTCTTGTCGCACATGAGTTCGTGAGTGAAGCGTGCCTGTTGATACTGAAAGGCAAACGCAGTTCAGTGGGCGCGGTGGCGGTCTTGAGTCCCGCCGGCCGCCGGCAACTGCAACAAGTCGGAGCGCAGAAGGTACGCAAGCTGCTCATGGAAATGCTGCGTGCCTGGTACGAACCGGTGCTGGTACCGCGCAAATGGCGTTTCGTGGAGGAGCTGCCCGGCAATGCCATGGGCAAGATCGAAATGGCACGACTGCAAGCGCTGTTCACGGAGCGTGGTTGATGGAACTGCCGGTAGTGTCGAACAGGAAAGTGATGGATAACAGCGCCAGCCTGCAGTTGGAAATTCGTCCAGATCTCAAATGGTTCGCGGGACATTTTCCCGGACATCCCATTCTCCCGGGCGTGGTGCAAATCGCCTGGGCGGTGCATTTTTCCCGGCAGAGTTTCGCTTATGGTCCGGACGTGTGCTCCCTCGAACAGATCAAGTTCAAACGGCCCATCGGCCCCGGACGGCATATCACGCTGCTGCTGGTGCGGCACTCAGCTGACAACGCCGTGAATTTCGAGTACCGTGATGAACAAACCAGCTTCGCGTCAGGCATGCTGAAGTTTTCCATACCCATATGACATTCAAAGCCTGCGCTGTCATCCCTGTTTACAATCACCATGTCAGCCTCGATCAGATCGTGGTGTGTTTGGGCGTATACGGCTTGAGGTGTATCTTGGTGGACGACGGCAGTGATACGACAACCAAGAACGTCTTGCGCGCGATTGTCACGCGACGTGCGGAGGTCGAGTGTCTGAGCCTGGAAAGGAATTCCGGCAAGGGGGCCGCGGTGCTTGCCGGTTTGGCGCGGGCCGCGGAACAGGGGTTCACGCATATATTGCAGGTGGATGCCGACGGCCAGCATGCTCTGGAAGATGTGCCGGCGATGCTGGCGCTGGCGCAGGCACATTCCGGTAAGCTCATTTCCGGCCTGCCGATTTTTGACGATTCGGTGCCGCAAATACGCTTCTACGGCCGCTATATTACCCATATATGCGTTTGGTTCGAGACACTATCGCTGCAGCTCCGGGATTCAATGTGCGGATTTCGTATCTATCCCGTGGCAGCGACCTTGGCATTGGCCAAGCGTGTAAAAATCGGGCGACACATGGATTTCGATACCGACGTCATGGTGCGGCTCTATTGGGCAGGCGTCGAAAGCCTGTTTCTGCCGACACGGGTCCGTTACCCGCAAGATGGAATCTCCCACTTTCGGCTGCTGGCCGATAATGCGCGTATGACGCGTATGCACGCACAGTTGTTCCTCGGCATGCTGCCGCGCATACCCATGCTGCTGCGCCGCAAACTGCTGAAACGGCGTGCGCTTCACTGGGCACAGTTGCGCGAACGCGGCAGCGTTCTCGGCATACGCATCCTTGGCACGGTGTACGCATGGTTTGGCCGGCGGGTGAGTAATATCCTGTTGGTACCCGTGGTGACGTATTTCTTTATCACCAATCCGAGGGCGCGCCGCGCCTCGCGCCAGTTTCTCTCGGCCGCACAGTCTCACGCCCACGCCGGAGATGTGCCTCCCACCTGGCGCAACAGCTTCCGGCATTTCTGGCAGTTCGCCATCGCCAATCTGGACATGTTGGCGGCTTGGCGTAACCCACAGCGGGTAACGGTGCATTTTCCAAAATGCGATCAACTGGTGACCGCCGTGAATCGCGGCCACGGCGTGTTGCTCATCAGCGCCCACTTGGGCAATCTGGAGATGACACGCGCGCTCGCCACCCAGGTGCCGGGTCTCAAAGTGAATGCCCTCGTGTATACCCAGCACGCTTACAAATCCAATACGGTGTTGGAGGAGACAAACGCCGCCTATAGTCTGCGGCTTATTCACGTGCAGGAACTGGGCGCCGATACGGCAATGATGTTGCGCGACAAGGTGGAGGCCGGCGAGGTGGTGGTGATTGTGGGCGACCGTACCCCATTGTCCAGCGAAAGCCCCGTGGTATGGACGGATTTCCTGGGCAAACCGGCGCCATTCGCGGCAGGTCCGTACATACTGGCGCACGTGCTCGAATGCCCGGTATATCTTTTTTTCTGCACAGCCGGAGATGGCGGTTACACTATCCACTTGGAATCCTTCGCGGAACACATCCACCTGCCGCGCCGTGGGCGGGAGGCGGCCCTGCAGGCGCTGGTGGATCGTTATGCCTTTAGGTTGGCGGATTACGCCGCGCGTTTTCCGCTGCAGTGGTACAACTTCTACGATTTCTGGGCGGATTGTCACCGCGAGACGAGCCGCCCCCGCGGTGTCAGCAATCCCCGGACGGATACCCATGGACAAGGCTCGCAAACACTTGCTTGAATCCCGCGCCCTGATGCTGGGGGGGCGACCACTGAGCATCGCCGATGTATGCGCGGTGGCGCGTGGCGCGCGCGTGAGCTTGAGTACGGTGCCCGCGTTCCGCCAGCGTATTGACGCCGGCGCGCGGATTCTTGCCGAGAATATCGCCGCGGGCCGGCCCATCTACGGCGTGACCACCGGCTACGGCGATTCCTGCACCGTCAACATCCCGCCCCAGGTATTGGACGAATTGCCGGTGCATCTCATCCATTATCACGGTTGTGGTCTGGGCCGATATTTTGACGAACCTGCGGCGGCCGCCATTCTGGTGACGCGGTTGGCGTCATTGGCCGCTGGGTTTTCCGGCGTGCGCTTCGAGGTCTTGCAGCAGCTGCAAGCCTTGCTCCAGCACCGCGTTATCCCGCTGATCCCGGAGGAAGGATCGGTGGGCGCGAGTGGCGATCTGACACCGTTGTCCTACGTAGCGGCCGCGCTCATGGGCGAGCGGCAAGTGTATTTCCACGGGCGTGTATGCGCCACCGCGGAAGCGCTCAAGGAGATCGGCCTCAAGCCGTTGACCTTCAAACCCAAGGAAGGCTTGGCGCTCATGAACGGTACTTCGGTGATGACCGCGCTTGCCTGTCTCGCTTGGGAGCGGGCCGAATATCTGACGCGCCTTGCAAGCCGCATCACCGCCATGGCGAGTCTCGCCATCGAAGGCAACCGTGAGCATTTCGCGCCGGGGCTGTTCGCGGTCAAACCGCACCTGGGCCAACAGCGGGTGGCGGCGTGGATTTACGCTGATCTTGCCAGCGAGAGCCCGGAGCGGAACTCTGGTGTGCAGGATCGCTATTCCATCCGCTGTGCACCCCACGTGATCGGGGTACTCGCCGACGCGCTTGCCTGGATGCGACGCGACATCGAGACCGAACTCAACAGCGCCAACGATAATCCCATTATTGATCCGGACAGCGGCGTCATTTATCACGGCGGCCATTTCTACGGCGGTCATATCGCCTTTGTGGCCGACAGCCTGAAAACCGCCGTCGCCAATATCGCCGACTTGCTCGACCGGCAACTGGCGCTGTTGGTGGACAGCCGCTTCAACAACGGCCTGCCGCGCAATCTTTCCGGCGCCGGCGGCGAACGCGCCCATCTCAATCACGGTTTCAAGGCGGTACAGATTGCGGTTTCCGCCTGGACCGCAGAAGCGCTCAAACTCACCATGCCGGCGAGTGTGTTCTCGCGTTCCACCGAATGCCACAACCAGGACAAGGTCAGTATGGGCACGATCGCCGCCCGCGATGCCCTGCGGGTGCTGGAACTCACCGAACAAGTGGCAGCCGCGTGTCTCACCGCGGTTTGCCAAGCCGTTGAAATCCGTGTGCGCACGCAATCGCTACTGACTGGCCAGCTTGGCGAATCCATCCGGGACACACAGCAGGATGTACTCACACTGTGTCCGTTCGTGGATGAAGACCGGCCGCTGGAAGGTGAGCTGCGCAGCCTGTGTGCAGCCATTCAGCAGCGTCACTGGCGACTATATATCGAGCCATGATAAAAAAATCACTACTGTATGCCGAAGTGGAGATGGAAGTCCCATTCCAGGATGTGGACGCCATGCAAGTGGTCTGGCACGGCAATTATTTCCGCTATTTCGAGGTGGCTCGCAGCAAGCTGCTGCGTATGATTGATTATGATTATGCCGAGATGCGTGCTTCGAATTATATGTGGCCAATTATCGAGACCCGGGTGCGCTTTGTGCAGGCGCTGCGTTATCGGCAGTTGATTTTGGTCGGCGCGGCTCTCATGGAATGGGAAAACCGCCTGAAAATTGATTACTTGATCCGCGATTCGCATAGCGGTGCGCGTCTCACCACCGGCACTACTGTCCAGTGCGCGGTTGATGTCCACAACAACGAACTGCAATTGGTCAGTCCTCCGGCGCTCCTGGAACGCCTAAAGGCGCATTTATGATTTCCATGAAATCCATGGCCACCCGTGCATTCTGGGCACTGCTATTGATTGCCAGTGTGCCGTCGGCGGTGGCGGGCGCTGCGGCTGTGCCTCTGTCTACGCCGCCAAAATCCTTCAGCGCGCGCTTCATCGAGACCCGTACCCTGCCCGGATTCAATCAGCCGCTGGTCTCGCGTGGGCAAGTGGCTTTCAGCCGCGTGCGCGGCGTTCTCTGGGAGGTGACTGCGCCCTATCACTATGTATTCAAGATGGGCCCCTCCGGTGTGGAGGAGCAGTTGCCCGATGGCTCAGTGCGGCGTCTGGACGCGGAACACGCGCCCTGGCTCGCGGTGGTGAGGCACATCTTCATCAGCGCCCTGACGGGCGACACTTCGGGTCTGGAACATTATTTTGACGTGCGCATAACGGCGCTCAAGGTCGGCCGGCGTATCGAACTCAGTCCCAAACCCGGACCCATGGCCAAGGCCATTAAGCACATTAGCGTCATCGAAGCAGGCACCCCCCAATTTCTGCGCATTGACGAAGCCTCCGGCGGCCGGATTGATATCCATTTCCTGGACACGCGAATCACTGCGGAGGCGCCGTGAGTGTACGGGCCACGGCACTCATAAAACCGCTGATCTGGATTGTTGTGTTGACACTGCTGTGCGGGATTGCCGCCATGCGGCTCGATATGCACGCGCCGGTGGATACCAATCTGCTGGATCTGTTACCGGCGACGCGACAATCGCCGCTCCTGGATGCGGCTACGGAGCGTACCCAGACGGCATTCTTGCGCGACTTGTTGCTGGTAGTGAGTGCGGCGGATTATGCACAAGCGCATCAGGGTGCCGAGGCCGCCAAAATCGCGCTCACGGCTGCCGGTTTGCCGTTGGCGGATCCCGCCCAAAGCGCTCAAGCTTTACTCGATCTTTATCGCCAACACCACTATGGTTTTCTAACCGCCGCGGATCGGCGGCAGCTCCATAAAGAT
Organism: Gammaproteobacteria bacterium; assembly: GCA_027317045.1. Classification (GTDB taxonomy): domain Bacteria; phylum Pseudomonadota; class Gammaproteobacteria; order Natronospirales; family REEB76; genus REEB76. Next base: position 216 of record DAHVFI010000373.1, on the reverse strand, counting down.
CCGATCGGTACCTTCACCAATGACGTGGCCGGCGAGTTTGCCAATCCTGCCGGCATGGCGGGCGTATTCGGTACCGATCCCGGCGGTTATCTCGGTCGCTATCTCATGGATCTGCCGCAGCCTTATCCAAACTTCACGCCTGATGGTACGTTCATGTCGGCGCAGCGCGACGGCCAAAGCTATTTCCTGCTGCGCGCCAGCTTGCCGGAAGCGGCC
>DAHVFI010000372.1 GCA_027317045.1 Gammaproteobacteria bacterium | reverse complement strand
ATGCATAACCGGCGCTTGGTAAAACGGCTTGCAGACTCCCATGACTGGGTGGAGTTCGCCGCCACCAGCGATTGCCGCCCACTGCCCGGCGGCCTTGGCAACCAGGACGTGTACCGCACGGACTATTGGTCCAATTTCGTGGGTCTATCGCTGCGCATATACAACCCGCAGACTCGCCTGTGGAGTATCTCCTGGGTGTACAATCACAACGCACCGGGTTTCTGGCAACCAGCCCAAGTTGGGGCCTTTTCAAAGGCTGTGGGAATTTTTGATGCGGCGGACAGTTTTAACGGCAAACCTATCGTGGTGCGCTTCATTTGGAAAAAGTTCGATAAAGAGCATGCGCGCTGGGAGCAAGCATTCTCACCCGATAACGGCAAAACCTGGGAAACGAACTGGACCATGGATCTAACGAGAGCGACCGACTAGCACCCTCGCTCATCTCGTCGCTTTGAGAACAAACGAGTTCCGGTCTTTAATCACTGCTATTTATTCATGACGGCCGCTACTGCATATTGACCGGGACGCATCCAAACACGAAGGGCGCATCCATGCAAAACATAAAACATCTGAATGATTTCCAGGTAATCGAGTTTCGCCGCTACCTCATCAAGGACGGAGAACGGGAGCATTTCGCCCACTATTTTGACGCCTATTTTCCGGAAGCCTTCCAGCAACTGGGCGCCATCGCATTCGGAGCATTCCTCGAGCGCGGGAACCCTTCCCACTTCGCCTGGATCCGGGGGTTTCACGCCCTTGAAGACCGTGCAATCGTCAATGCCGCTTTTTATTACGGCCCGGTGTGGAAAGAACATAAGGCAACCTTGAATAACCTCATGCTGGACAGCGACAATGTACTACTACTCCAGCCTCTGAGCCTTGCAACCGGCATCCCCGTTCCGCCGGCGGTGGACCCCGTGACTGAACAACAGGGCGCTCAGGGCATCCTAGTGGCGGAAATATTCGCGGTGAAGCCGGGCAGTATGGATGTCTTTGTCAAGCAGGCGGCAGCGGCCTTTGCGGGTTATCAGGCTGCCGGTGTGCGTCAAGCCGGCATACTGGTGACGCTGGATGTGCCGAATAACTTCCCGCAACTTCCCGTCCGCACGGACGGCCCGTACCTGATTTATCTGGGCATCATCAAAGACAATCAGACATTGGAGGAAAAATTCAAGCCATTGGCGGAACATTCCCCGCATTCCCTAACCGCTACCGGCTTGCTAAGGGGCGCACCGGAATTGATCATCATGGATCCGACCCAGCGTTCGCGCCTGCGCTGGTTAGCAGAATGGCAGCATTAAGGATTCACACTCATGTTCCACGATGCGCATCTGTGGTTGTTCTTCATCATCGTGTTCGGCGTGGTTATCCTGCCGGGTCTCGAAATGGCGTTTGTGCTGAGCTGCGCTTTAACCAGTGGTCGCAAAGCAGGGCTGATTGCCGTGGCCGGCATCATGACCGGAAGTATCTGTCTCGTGCTGATGACCACGCTGGGGATCAGCATGTTGATCAAAGTGATACCCGGCGCCTTCAGCGCCCTGCTGATCGCAGGCGCGCTTTACATTGCCTGGATCGGGTTCTCGATCCTGCGCAGCAAATCTTCTTTCGGAGCTGGGCTTGATGTCGCTGTGCGCCCACCTTGGGCGACTTTTCGGCAGGGTATGCTGACCAATCTGCTGAACCCAAAAGCTTACCTCTTCATGCTGGCGATTTTTCCGCAATTCCTGCAACCGCAATACGGAACCATCTGGCTGCAGGCGCTGACACTCTGGATCATCGTTGCCATAACAATAACCGGTATATACGGCTCGGTGGCGCTCGTGGCCGGCAACGTTCGTGGATTGCTGACAGCGAACCCCAGCGCCGGAGTGATGCTCAACCGTGTGGTGGGTGTGGCGCTGATGTTTGCGGCCATGCTTACCGGTTACGAAGGGTTAAGCCACAATCTATGACGCGTTCGCGGCTTGTCGGACTGGTGTTATCAATAGCCTGGGCGCTATTCGCCTCCGGGGCCAAGTCCCAGGAGGCTGCCGTGCCCGATCCCTTTGCAGGCTACGTGCAGTTCATGAGCAACTATATCGGCCGCGGCCTGGCCCAGAGTGTCGGCAATCCCTCGGTGCAGGGCGAGTTCGACTATTATTCGCCCAGCGGCTTCTACACCAATCTGGACGGCACCAGCATCAACTGGATTGATCAGGTTTATCCCGGTGACAGCGTCAGTATCGAGGTGGATGGCATCCTGGGCTACCGTCAGGCCTTTGCCCGGGACTGGCTGTGGAAGGCCGGTGTACTGCGCCTGCAGTTCCCCGGCCGCTACGTGCAGCAGTCACCGCCCACGGACCAGCCCAACACCACCGAGGTGTTCGGGTATATAAGCTGGAAGGGTCTGAGCGCCAGACTTAACTACACCGTGACCAATGCATATGCCACTCCGGATTCGCGCGGCTCCCTGTACGCGGACCTGTCCGCCACGCAACCGCTGAGGGGTGGCTGGAGCCTGGGAGCGCACCTTGGCCGCAGGGAAGTCCGCGGCATGGATACAGTCACCGGTAAGGCGAATTCGCGGCTTGACTATACCGACTACAAGCTGTCGGTGGCGTATGCGTTTCGACCCGACCTCAATCTGACGCTCGCCTGGACCTGGACCAACGCCAACCCCTCCCTGTACACACTTAACGGTTACAACGTGGGCGGACACCATTTTGCGATCACATTGGAAAAGGACTTCTGAGCGATACTCACGCGCACGCCGTTCACGCTGCAACATGGACAGGAAGGTTTCACATTTTGACAAGACATGGATAGCTGAGGAATCGATTTGTATATGGCATTCGTACTGGACGGCGCGTTGATCCCCGCGGCAATTTTCACCGGATATCACGGCTGGAAAAATCACTGAAACATGCTATTTATAAAAACCGCCTTGATTACCCGTCAAACAAGCATTTACACAAGCCGTTCCCATTCGGCAATCGGACCCTTGACGATGGAAAACAAAGGATGTGCCTTGACTGAGGGTTCTCCATGCCAGCGACGATAAAGAGCGGGGCTGCGCTTTTGCAGCTTGCGGAGCAGATGCCGCCATTCATAGTCGAGCTGTCCCTTTGTCGCGATGATGCGCATGCGCTTACGCACCGGTCCGACTTTGCGGTAATCGAAACGATAACCGCGTGACTCGGCCTCCGCAAATACTGCCGCCAGATACGCATTGATTGCGGTGCGCGCTGCAGACTGCTCCCGGAATCGCTCGAGTTGCGGGTGATAACGGTAACCCAGGGTTACGCCGCGCAATACCGCACGTGCCAGCAACGCCTCACGCCACAGCGCCACCAACCCTTGTGGGTCGAGATATCCGGGATGCAGGGTCCACAACCGCATAGCGTTCAATTGTTGTTTCGATTGGTCGAAAAATTAATCCAGTTAAGAAAACAGCAGCAACGCCAGGGCGATAATGGCCGGAATCGCCTGCGCGAAAAGAATCTTTTGTCCTACTGTATAAGCACCATACAGGCCCGCCACGATAACGCAAACCAGGAAAAACAATTTCATATCCCGGCCGGCAGCCCCGAGCCATAGCCCCCAGATCAGTCCAGTCGCGAGAAATCCGTTATACAGACCCTGGTTCGCAGCCAACGACTTGGAAGCTTTGGCAAATTCAGGCGTCAGGTGAAAAATCTTGAGCCCGTAGGGCTTGTCCCAGAGGAACATCTCAAGCACAAGGAAATAGACATGCAGAAGTGCCACCAACCCGATCATGATATTGACAGCCAAGATCATAATCTTGCTCCTCAATTGCGGCCGTAGCTCACCCTTAATTGTTTCAACACATACGCGGCCAACAGTACAACAGGCGATTCAGTCCTGCTGCTTGCTGGTGACAGCTCTCAAAGACGTACGCTTCAGGGTTTTGCGCTTGCGTTGCTGGCTGCGATGGCCGCGGCGGTCCTCCTTCTGCAGACGTTTTTTTGTGGCCCTGGAGCCGTAAACCTCGCTCCACTTGCCGTTTTTGAAGATGCTCTGATAACCGCCGGCAAGAATCTGGAAAGGCTTCTTCACCTTGCGCAGATGGTCGAATGGCACTGAGCCGGGCTGGTGAAAAACCTCGAAATACGAGGGATACACGAAGTCGCTCATGGCGATGCCGTTGACCTTGAAACTCAACTCCTCCACCGGGTCGGCGCTCTCATAAGCATAGACCGTCTTGGCCTGCGGCCCCGTGGTCAGCAGATTGATGGCCGGATCCACCAGCATCTCCACCAGCTCATGGGAAGCGGATACGCTCACGAGCGCGCGATCCTGCAGCGTGGTCTTGACGAACACCTTGGCCAGAGGCAGCCCATCGGGCGTGAGATCATGATAGGCCAAGGCTCCCGGTGCATCTGCCACATCCAGGAATACCATGGCCCACTGTTTCTTGATAAATCCCCTGGACTTAACCAGCTTCGCCGGCGTACCCCACACGGGCGCCACGTAGCGATCTACATATTTCTGCATGGCGGAGATCAGCGCCCCCAGATCCACGCCCAGCGGTGTTTTTGCCCTGTTGAAGACGGCGATGGTGGGAGTATCGCCCTGGTTGAATGCCCCGGCGACAGGTCGGATGGTGCTCATTGGAAACCTCCATGTTTTTTCCAGTGATTCAGTATAGCCCCTGAATTCATATAAAAGAAAAAGCCTGCTCGATAGCGGGCTTTCATTATGCATGCACGCAAGACATCCTTATTTCAGGTGTTTGCGGCTTTTGCCTTCCTGGGCTTGGCTTTACTGAACTCGAAACCGATGTCGCGCGCATCCACCTTGATGGTATCGCCCGGCCCGAACTCACCGGCGAGGATTTTCTGCGCCAGCGGATTCTCCAGTTGCTGCTGGATGGCGCGCTTGAGCGGGCGTGCGCCGTAGACCGGGTCGTAACCTGCACGCCCTAATTTGTCCAAAGCTGCTTGACTGATTTCAAGTCCAATATCGCGATCGGCCAGGCGCTTCAACAAGTGCTCCACCTGGATGCGGGCGATGGCACGAATCTGATCCTTCCCCAACGGATGGAATACCACGGTCTCGTCCACCCGATTGATGAACTCGGGACGGAAGTGCTGGGCCACGATCTCCATAACCGCGTCCTTCATCTTGGCGTAATTTTCCTCGCCGCTCATCTCTTGGATTATCTGCGATCCCAGGTTGGAGGTCATCACCACCACGGTATTCTTGAAGTTCACGGTGCGGCCCTGGCCATCCGTGAGCCGGCCGTCGTCCAGCACCTGCAACAGCACGTTGAACACATCCGGATGCGCTTTCTCCACTTCGTCCAGCAGGATCACGCAATAGGGTTTGCGGCGCACGGCTTCCGTCAGATAGCCGCCCTCCTCGTAGCCCACGTAGCCCGGTGGTGCACCGATGAGCCGCGCCACGGAGTGTTTTTCCATGAACTCGGACATGTCGATGCGCACCATGGCCTCTTCGGTATCGAACAGGAACCAGGCCAGTGCCTTGGTAAGCTCGGTCTTGCCGACACCGGTGGGTCCCAGGAACAGAAACGAGCCACTGGGGCGGTTGGGATCGGACAACCCGGCGCGGGAGCGGCGGATGGCGTTGGACACGGCGCGCACGGCTTCGTCCTGGCCCACCACCCGCTCCATGAGCGCGTCTTCCATGCGCAGCAGCTTTTCCTTCTCGCCTTCCAGCATCTTGGACACGGGAATGCCGGTCCAGCGGGAAACGACTTCCGCGATTTCCTCTTCGGTAACCTTGTTGCGCATCAGCTGCATCGGCTGATCTTCACTGGCGGTGGCCTGGGCGAGCTTTTTTTCCAGCTCCGGAATGCGGCCGTACTGCAATTCCGACATGCGCGACAGATCGCCGGCACGGCGCGCGGACTCCATATCAGTGCGGGCCTTTTCCAGGGATTCCTTGATATGCGCCGCACCCTGCACCGAGGCTTTCTCGGCCTTCCAGATTTCTTCCAGGTCCGAGTATTCGCGCTCCAGTTTCTTGATGTCCGCTTCCAGCGTCGCCAGCCGCCGCTTGGAGGCTTCATCTTTTTCTTTCTTGAGGGCTTCGCGCTCAATCTTGAGCTGAATCAGGCGCCGGTCGAGTTTATCCATTTCTTCCGGCTTGGAATCGATCTCCATGCGGATGCGCGAGGCGGCCTCGTCAATCAGGTCAATGGCCTTGTCCGGCAGTTGCCGGTCTGAAATATAACGGTGTGAAAGCATGGCGGCGGCGACAATCGCCGGATCGGTGATTTCCACACCGTGATGCACTTCGTAGCGTTCTTTCAATCCGCGCAGAATGGCGATGGTGTCTTCCACCGAGGGTTCGTCCACCAGCACCTTTTGGAAGCGGCGCTCCAGCGCGGCATCCTTCTCGATGTACTGACGATACTCGTCAAGCGTGGTTGCGCCCACGCAATGCAGTTCGCCGCGAGCCAGGGCGGGTTTCAGCATGTTGCCCGCGTCCATGGAACCCTCGGCCTTGCCGGCACCCACCACCATGTGGATTTCGTCAATAAACAGGATGACGCGGCCTTCCTCCCTGCCAATATCCTTGAGCACGGCTTTCAGCCGCTCCTCGAATTCGCCGCGGAACTTGGCGCCGGCGATGAGTGCGCCCATATCAAGAGTCAGCACGCGTTTGCCCTTCAAGCCTTCCGGCACCTCGCCGTTGATGATGCGTTGGGCCAGACCTTCCACGATGGCGGTTTTGCCGACACCGGGCTCGCCGATAAGCACCGGATTGTTCTTGGTGCGCCGTTGCAACACCTGGATGGTGCGGCGGATTTCGTCGTCGCGGCCGATGACCGGATCGAGCTTGCCGGATTCGGCGCGCGCCGTCAGGTCAATGGTGTATTTCTCCAGTGCCTGGCGCTGATCCTCGGCGCCGGCATCGTTCACGGACTGGCCACCGCGCATCTCCTCGATGGCCTTCTCGATAACGGCTTTGGTGGCGCCCGCATCCCGCAGGGCATCGCCCAAGGCACTCTTGTCGTCCATGGCGGCCAGCAGAAACAATTCGCTGGAGATGAACTGGTCTTTGCGTTTCTGGGCCAGCTTGTCGGTGGCATTCAGCAGGCGGTTGAGATCGTTGGAAACATGCACGTCGCCGGCCTCGCCGTGCACCTGCGGCAGACGATCCAGCGCGGTCTCGATCTGCGAGCGCAAGCGGTTGATATTGGCGCCGGCCTTGGCCAGCAACGGACGCACGCTGCCGCCTTCCTGGTCCAGCAGCGCCAGCATCAGGTGCAACGGCTCCATATATTGATGATCGCGGCCCACCGCCAGGGATTGGGCATCCGCCAGCGCCATCTGGAATTTACTGGTTAATTTATCGAGCCGCATGTAAAGACCCCATCAACTAGCGCTAAAGCTTACGCTTGAGATGGGGGAAAGTGGCGGATTTTCAACCACCGATGAGCCACTGCGCCAGGTAAATTATGCATACCTGAATGGTTTTGCGGCCTGGAAACACGGGAGGCTGCAATTCTTGCGGCCCCACACTCCCTTCCATAGACCAAAGATCAATGGATACCGGCGGTGATCCTGGCAGCGTACAATCCCGCGCCCTGGTACCGCTAGCATCTCTGAAATAGATACAGCCAAACACCGTGATACGCATCGAATCACTTTCCCTTCAACGCGGCACCAAGCCGCTGTTCGAACAGGCCAGCGCGACACTCAATCCCGGCGAGAAGATCGGTTTGATAGGTGTAAATGGTGCGGGTAAATCCACACTGTTCGCGCTGCTGCGCGGCGTGATGCATGCGGACGGCGGTGAGGTGTCAGTACCGCAGAACTGGCAAATCGCCCATGTGATGCAGGACATTCCGGCGGTGGAACAAACTGCACTTGGCTATGTGTTGGACGGCGACGGCCGCTTGCGCGCCATCGAAGAGCGCATCGCTGCCGCACACAGTAGCCACGACGGCGTGACGGAAGCGGAAGCCCATATTGCGTTTGCCGATGCGGATGGTTACACAGCGCCGGCGCGTACCGAATCACTGTTGCTGGGTCTCGGCTTCACCCTGCAGCAGACGCGCCAACCGGTGGCGAGTTTCTCCGGAGGCTGGCGCATGCGCCTGAACCTGGCGCAGGCGCTCATGTGCCCCTCGAATCTTTTGCTGCTGGATGAACCTACCAATCACCTGGATCTGGATGCCATCGTCTGGCTGGAAGCCTGGCTGCAGCGCTATGCCGGAACGCTCATCACCATTTCCCATGATCGCGAGTTCCTGGACGCCGTCTGCGATGTCACGCTGCACATCCATGCTGGCAAACTGCAGCGTTACAATGGCAACTACAGCCAGTTCGAGATACAACGTATCGCGCATCTGGCATTGCAAGCGGCGGCATTTGAAAAACAGCGGCGACACATAGATCACCTGCAAAGCTACATAGACCGCTTCCGCTACAAGGCCAGCAAATCACGCCAGGCCCAGAGCCGTATCAAGGCGCTGGAAAAAATGGAACGTATCGCACCGGTGCACGCGGCATCCGAGTTCAGCTTCAGTTTCCGCGCACCACGGGCCGCGCCCGATCCGATGCTGGTGCTGGAAGATGTAGCCTGCGGTTATCACACGGCCAGCGGCGAACGTAGGGTGCTCAGCGATGTGAACCTGTCCATCCAGAACGGTCAGCGCATCGGTCTGCTGGGCGCCAACGGCCAGGGTAAGTCCACGCTGGTAAAAACGCTGGCCGGTGTGCTCGCGCCGCTGGCAGGCGAGCTGCGCTCGGGCAAAGGCCTGCAGATCGGCTATTTCGCCCAGCATCAATTGGAAACGCTGCACCCGGAAGTCTCACCCCTGCTGCACCTGCAGCGCATTGCGCCAAAAATACGCGAGCAGGAATTGCGCGATTTCCTCGGATCTTTCAATTTCCGCGGCGACATGGCGATGTCACCGGTGGGACCGTTCTCAGGTGGCGAGAAAGCACGCCTGGCTTTGGCGCTCATCATTTGGCGGCAACCCAACCTGCTGCTGCTGGACGAACCCACCAACAATCTGGACCTGGAGACACGCCATGCCCTGACCCTGGCGCTGGCGGAATTCGAAGGCACCCTTATATTGGTATCCCACGACCGTTTCCTGCTGCGCGCCACCGCCGAACAGTTCATGCTGGTGACCCATGGCGGACTGCAGGCCTTCGATGGTGATCTGGATGAATACCGCAATTGGCTGTTGCGGCGGGCCGCAGCGGAACGTGCGGCAGTCTCGGCACTGGAGGAAATCGCTTCTGGAAAGGAACCCGGCGCTGCCACACCTGCAATCAACCGCAATGAACAGCGGCGCATCGGCGCGCAGCAACGCCAGCATCTCGCGCAGTTGCGCAAACCCCTGCTAAGGGAACTCGCACGGCAGGAACAGGAATTGGAAGCGCTGACTGCGGAGAAGGCGCATTTAGATACGGTACTGGCGGATGCAGATACCTATGCCGAGTCGAACAAAGTATTACTGGCTGAGAGCCTGAAAAGACACGCACAGGTGGCAGTCCGGCTGGAAAGCGTGGAGACACAGTGGATGGAAACTCAGGCGCAGCTGGAGCAGATCAGTTAGCCGCCTTTTACCAGGCTCTTCCGGGTTCGCGTGGAATTGGCTTCAAGATACAAGCCAGATCAAGGTCGCCATGCGACCGCATTCGCCGTCACGGCGGTAGGAAAAAAACCGCTCACGGTCTGTATAGGTGCAAAACCCACCGCCGTAAATCCGGTGTACGCCGACGCGCCGCAGACGCTGGCTGGCGATCAGGTACAAATCACACATCCATTTGCCCGGACGCGCCGGTTCAAAGGCCTGCTCCGCATCCGCCTGCGCCCTGACCAGCGCCGTGCGCACCTCATCGCCTACTTCATAGGCCTGCGCTCCGATAGCTGGTCCCAGCCAAGCGAGAATATCTCCTGCGGGTGTCTGCATGGCCGCGACCGTAGCTTCCAGTACGCCGGCGGCCAGTCCGCGCCAGCCCGCATGCGCGGCGGCCACTGTGCGGCCCGTGCGCTCGCAGAACAGCACCGGCAGACAATCGGCCGTCATGATGGCGCAGACCTCACCCGGGGAGCGCGTCACGGCGCCGTCGGCTGGCCCGGTGATGACATCCCCGCTCAGATTAACGACCTGGGAACTGTGCACTTGCCTGAGCCAGCGGACTTCTTGGTGGAGATTCAGCTGTGCACGCAAACGACGGCGATTCTCAGCCACGGATTCCGCTGCATCGCCCACATGCAAACCAAGATTCAACGAGGCATAAACGCCGACGCTCACCCCGCCGCTGCGCGTGGTGCTCACGGCGCGCACCCTCGCGGGCGCCGGCCAATCGGGAACGATCCACTCATCCCGCACGGCTGGCCTGCCGGTGCAAATCCCTATCGAGCGCCTGCAGCAGACGCTGCATATCCTCCGGCAGCGGAGCTTCCCAGCGCATGAATTCGCCGCTGACGGGATGCGCAAGACCAAGCCGGCGCGCGTGCAAAGCCTGGCGTTTGAAACTGCGCAATTCCTCGCTCAAGGTGACGGTGGCATCCGCGGGAATCATCAGCCGCCGGCCGTAGACCGGATCGCCCACCAGCGGATGGTGGATGTGGGTCAGGTGCACGCGAATCTGGTGGGTGCGGCCGGTCTCCAGTTTCACGGATACATGGGTGTGAGCACGGAAGCGCTGGATGACGCGATAGTGGGTCACGGCCGCGCGGCCGCCTTCGCGCACGCTCATGCGCTTGCGGTCCACGCCATGGCGCGCGATGGGCGCGTCCACGGTGCCGCCGCCGGTCATGACGCCGTTCACCAGTGCCTCGTACTCGCGCTCGAACTCGCGCGCCGCCAGCGCCGCCACCAGTTGGGTATGGGCTTCCAGGGTGCGCGCCACCGCCAGCAGGCCGGACGTATCCTTGTCGAGCCGGTGCACCAGGCCGCAACGCGGCACCTGCACCAGTTCCGGCGCGTAGGCCAACAGCGCATTTTGCAGCGTGCCGGCCGGGTTGCCGGCGCCGGGATGCACCACCAAGCCAGCTGCTTTATTGACGATGATGAGAGCAGCGTCCTCGAACACGATGTCCAGGGGTAAATGCTCGGGCACCAGTTCCGTAAGCGCCTCCTCCACCAGCGTCAGGCGCACCCGCTGGCCCGCCATCACGGAATCCCGCGGCCGCGGCGCGCGCTCGTCCAAAAGCACACGACCCTCGCGTATCCACTGGGTCAGACGACTGCGGGAATATTCCGGGAACAGGCGCGCCAGCGCCTGGTCGAAACGCTGTCCGGCCAGCTCAACGGGGATCAGGCATTCTTTGACCGCACGTCGGTTCATAAGCGCCATAACCTACAAGGATAACTGCAGTTTACGTTATACCCGCAAAACCAAACAAATTGCCTGAAGTTGTCCTGTATCCGGTGGATAGCCGGCGGGATTACCGAATTGAAACCGATGGGATAAGATGCGCGCCATGGCCTGATTACGACAAAGGGCGTCGCCATGAAATTTACAAGGCTAATTCCGCTTTTTATAGTTTTGTTTCTTGTAGGGTGTATGACTCCTGATGAAGTTCGCACCAGCCATGGTTATATCCGTACCGCCTCGCAGATCGTGGTCCTGAGCGGTGACCAGCATGGCTCCCGAATATGTTCACTCTACAACGGACGGTACTGTTGGGCGTACCTTTACCCAGGCAGCCATGATTTTACCGGCATGTTTAATTACTCAGGAACCTATAGGGGCAACGGTATCACCACCACCGTTAACCTAGAACCAGGCAAGACTTACTATTTCCAAGTCATACAAAAACCAGCCTACATGATTCAAAACATCGTTATTAAACAAACGACGAAGGCTGCGGATAAATTTAATGCCTTGCCACCAAAGCCTGGGATGGCGCTTGTATATTTTTTCTATACTTTGCCTATCTATGACTTGATGTAAAGAGGCAAGCGAAGATCGATTGGATGCCGCGTCTGGAAAGTCAGACTGGCGGCCGGAAATAACCACCTTCTCCGTCCCCGCAACCTACATAGGCCGCGCAGCATACGCTTAGTGGTTGT
>DAHVFI010000370.1 GCA_027317045.1 Gammaproteobacteria bacterium | reverse complement strand
CAAATATGATGTCAGGCAGAATGAAATTCTAAACACGTCAATCCGCCAGCTCTCACTGTGCGGATACCAACCTGGGGCACATCTATGTTGTTGTTATTCACACTCAACCTAAAATCACGCAATTAATCAGGCCTTCCTTAATCTTAACAGTAATTGCTGCTCTATAACAGGCTGATTGTTTCTATCAGCATTGCAAGAATATTATTCGGTTCTGAACTTCAATATTGTCGTAATTATTGGAGGAATACTCGAGGCTTTTACACTGTGGATAGGTATATTTATCCTGATCGGATAATCAGTAACACTGAACCGTTTAGCAAATAATAAAAATAGAAAGCGGAAACACGGATGGCCGTTATGGGTCGTGAGCAGTCATTCACTACATCGCTTTCCCATCGAAGGTCTCGGTCTGCAGCGCATCGAGGAAGGCCTTGAGTTCCGTCGCACGCTTTTTGCCGATGCGTTGCGCACTCTTGGTGATGAGCCGTGGCGGGATAACTTTCAGAAACTTGCGCAGCGTCTTGACCGCCGGCGCGAAGCTCGGCGCCTTGGCGCCGGTGAGCGCGAGTAGGCGCGCCGCGCCGATGTCGCCCAGAAAATCCAGCGAATCGGCATCGTGCAGCACGATGGCGGTGGGGTCGGTGCCGGGGTTGCTGTAGTACATGTGTCCACGCTCCGCCGCCTGCACGCTGGCGATCTTTTGCATCGGAAAGTCCACGCTCTTCAGGATCGCCGGGCTCTGCAGCGCCGCGCAGTCGCCGTGCTCCATTTTCTTGTCGGCGCAGGGACGAAACGCCGCCATGTCGTGCAGGAAGGCCGCCGCGAACAGCGCATCCTTGTCCACGTGCAGCCCATCATCCTTGGCCAGCTGCAGCGCCACCAGGTAATCGCGTTCGGAATGCTGCCAGCCCCAGGCTGGATGCAGGAATGTTGTGTGTGCGAGTTCGTAGAGCTTGACCTTCCACGGGGCATCCAGCGGGATGCCGGCCGCTGTCACACTCACTGCGTTGGCAGCCAGCACCGGTGGGGCCAAGGCCAGCAGCAAAAGCATGGCAGTGGCCAGCACTTGCCGCCGTAGTCCGCCACGCGCAAACCAAATGTATGCAGGGTGACTATTCATAATGGTGATTCCATCAGGCTAAGCGTTTCTCAAAACGTATTTTTGAGAACAGCGCGGCTCAAGCCGCCTGTCATGCAATGCTGTCCGAGTGCGCCAAACGCCGCAGCCAGCGGAAGTGCGAGGCCACTGCGGCGCGGAAGCTGGGTTGCGCTGCATAATGTACGCCGAATTCCCGGCAAGTACCCTCGACGATGCCGGAGATGGCCGGATAGTTTACGTGGCTGAGGGTGGGAAACAGGTGGTGCTCGATCTGGAAGTTCAGGCCGCCCACCAGCCATGACACTAGGCGGCTATCGCGGGCGAAGTCCACGCTGCTCTGCACCTGATGCACGGCCCAGGGGTTCTCGATGCGTCCGGTGATTTTATCTTCGCAGGGGAAATCCGCCCGCTCGACGGCATGCGCTAACTGGAATACCACGCTCAAGAACACGCCCACTATTCCAGCGATTAAGGCGTAGAACAGAACCACGGACCACAGCGGGTGGAACAGCAACGGGATGCCGAATGCCAGCACCAGGAACGTCAGTTTGCCGCCGATGAACAGCACCAGCTCCCAGCCGCGCGGCCGCGGGAAGCGGTTTTCACCCATGCGGCCGGTGATGACGTCGTGGAAGTCATCGTAAAGGTGCCACTTGATGACCATCACACCGTACAACGGCCACAGATAGAAGTGCTGCCAGCGGTGGAAAGCGCGGCGCCGCTGCTGCGGGCTCAGCCGCCCGAAGATGCCGAGATCAATATCGGTATCGTGACCTTTGACATTCACGTAGGTGTGATGGAACACCACGTGCTTCCAACGCCACACGTAGGAACTGCCGCCCACCATGTCCAGGCTCATGGCCATGAGCTTGTTCACCCAGGCGCGGTTGGAATAGGCTTTGTGGCCGCCATCGTGCTGGATATTGAAACCAATCTCGGCGGTGGCGAACGCGAGGATGACGGCCAGCGGCAGCGCCTGCCACCAGGTACGGGCGACAAATACCAGTAGCGCGTAGGAGAGCATGAAGGCCGCGAGAATCACAGCGGTTTTGACGTACATGCGCGGACAGTCCCGTTGGCACAGGCCGGTACGCCGGATGAAATCCTCGACCCGGCGCCGCAGTTCCCGCTGGAAACCGGCGTCGTGGCCGAACTTGAGCCGCGGCCCAAAGTCACACGCCACGCGGGAGGTCGGTGTTTCTCCCCTGGGTACCCAAGTCTGCTGCATGCTCATGTCCCGAATATCCCCCGGCGCAAGCCTAGCAGAAATTCCGGCGTCCGGGACACGGCAATCAAATCCGGCATATTTCACGCGCCAGTGGGCGCCTGCCCGCGGGTTGCATGTCAGTACGGCGTGCGCAGCCAAGCGATACCGATGAGCTTTAGGAACGCTGAGGCCGAACCCGGAAAACGGGGCGATCTCCAAATCATGGCTCAAGGCACTCAAGAAGTGACTCTTCAAGGGAACACTGTGTTGCCGATTATGTGCGGGGTATAGTTGAGCAGTGCAATTGGCCGGGGATAGACATGAACATCAATACCGGGCTTGGATTGACTGTGTTTGGCGCCTTGCTCATGGCCGGTTGTGCTGCAACCGGCGAGTTGACGGATAAGCCGGTGCAACTTCAGCCCGACCAGGGCATCGCTGCCATCGTGTTGGATGCGCCGAATCGTATTACCCAGATAACATTCATGGCAAAGGCTGCAGGCGGCACCAATTTTGAGGTTCCGGATACCCGCGGCGGGCCCTCACTCTATCTGGTCCCGGTCAAGGCTGGCCGTTATTGCCTGAAACATTTTCGTTACTGGCAGGTGATATTCGATGCGACACAGGATCTAGGTTGTTTTACGGCCATCGCCGGCCATATCACCTATGCAGGTGATTTGGTTCCAAGCCCCAATTCAAATGGGGCGACTACCGACCAGCAGTTCATTCCGACGACCTTCGCCGATATGCTGCACCAGCAATACCCGGTATTGGCGGGCAGGTATCCGATGGCTTCAGCCCCCCTGCCGCCCGCCGGCGTGGATGCAACACCGGCTACGGACATACTATCCACTTGGGTGGAAAATATGAGCGGCGGCATCGGTCAGGCTATTTACATCCAGAACAATAGCAGTTGGACGGTAGAAATCAGCAGCTTCAATTTGACCGGCTGCGTTAATACCAAGCCGGCCTGCGGCAGTCGTCAGCTAAACGTGGCCATCGGTCCATTTGCCAGAAAACGGCTCATGGTCGTTGGACCGGTTGATGCGCATGCGGCTTATGCGTACCGATACAACTATTATTATCAGAATGTGGATTAAAGCGGCTCAGAAGGTTTACGTTTCGAATGACTGTGGCGGATACTCATCGAAGCGAATCCCCGAAACGTGCTAAATTAATCATGGCTTAACTTTCCGGGAGAATCCCATGAATTGGAAAACTGACGACGCGGGCAAGTTGCTGCTGCGCTTGCTGGTAGGCGGTCTGCTGATACTGCACGGCATTCACAAGGTGTTTGCCGGTCCCCATGAGATTATCGCGATGCTGGAGGCTAGTCACCTGCCGGGTTTCCTCGGCTACGGCGTGTACCTGGGTGAGGTGCTGGGCCCGCTGATGGTGATTTTCGGATTTTATGCGCGCATCGGCGGTTTGTTGATATTGGCCGATCTTATTGTTGCCGTGCTGCTGGTCCATGGAGTGAATATCTTTCATCTCAATCCCATGGGCGGCTGGATCATCGAGCTGGAACTGTTCTACGGCCTGGGCGGCCTGGCGGTGGCACTGCTGGGTGCCGGCAGATACAGCGTCGCGGGCGCTGGCGGTAAATGGAATTGAACCTCTAAACATCGAAACATCTGCTTGAAGCAAAACGCCTGGAGATCCGTCCGGGCGTTTTTTTAAGAATGCATATTGATAAGCAGAAGCCATTAATCAAATCATATCTGCTGTCTAATCCGTGTGTCGCGATGTGGCGACGTTTCTATCCGCATGGATTCAAGGCACAGGCTGTTTTCCGGTGTAAAGCGTCACCAAGGGGCAACACACTCAAAGCTTAATTCATGCATTTGTTAAAACAGTCAATACCGATATTGTTTCTAACTGTTTGTAATGGTTGTCATTTTATACTTTGGCATACAGATTGCTTCATAAATCTCCGAGACAAAACAATGAATGCATAAGCTGTAACAGCTGGTAATCAAGTACCACGGAGGAGATGCATCATGCTGTACTGGGCGGTTGTTTTTTTCATCATTGCGCTGGTTGCGGCCATTTTTGGTTTCACTGGGATTGCAGTGGGTGCAGCCAGCATTGCCAAGATCCTGTTTTTCATATTCCTGGTAATTTTTATTATTATCCTGATTACACACCTTGGACGCAGACGTCGTCCGCTTCTCTGATATGACATTGCCGATTAGAGATTTTGGTTATTTGATCTGTGTTCAATATTTATAACTGAAGGAGATATTTATGTATTCCCCTATCCGCCTATCCATGCTTATCCCGATATTGCTGACAGCCGCTATCGGCCTGACCGCCTACGGCCAGGGGACCGCCACCGCTAACAAATTCGCGAGCCGCGATCCCCAGGGCCAGACCAGTAATGCCATTAATAAGGTCAAAACCACGATCTCGGATAGCGCCATCACCACCGACGTCAAGGCCAAATTGTTGGCCAATCCTGGCACCAAAGGATTTGATATCCATGTTGAAACGAATCACGGCGTTGTGACATTGCACGGCACAGTGCGTTCTACCGCAGAAAAAGAACTGGCAGAGCGGCTTGCCATGAGCGCCGATGGTGTTAAGGCTGTCACCAATGATCTGAAGGTCAAAGAGCCCAGCCGCTCCTGATGGATCGAGGGGGTAGGATTGCAGATAGCTCCAAACTATATATAACCGCTATCTGGCACTCGACAGCATCTCCGCGGGGCGCACCCATAAGTGGCTTGATTTAAAGGAGCGCTGATGGATTTGCCATCTTCGCAGAAACCGTTACTCGGCCATTGTCGGTCCTGAAAAGCGGCTTCTGCGGGATGGCAACAAAGTCATCAATCAAGGTTTGATCAGGCGTTGCTTGCACGCAGACAATGTTTTTGATGAGTGTGTCCCGTAATCAAACACGCCTATTGCAGGTCGAACAACAATACTTCGCCCTCGGGCGCGCCGCTGACGCTGATGGTCGCGGGTCCAGAGAGCGCAGCGCCATCGCCTTCGCCCAACGATCTGCCGTTGATTTTGACAGTGCCGCGCGCCACCTGCAGCCAGGCGCGGCGCCCGCGCGGCAATGGGTAGGCAAGCGTTTCCTGCACGGCACGCGTGGCCCACAACAGCACATCCTGATGGATGGTCACCAGGCCGCCAGCGTTTTCAGCGGCCGCGAGTTTGAGCCAGCGGCCGGCAAAGTCTTCCGCTTTGAAGCTGCGCTGCTCATAACTGGGCGGCAAACCGTGCTGCTGCGGGATGATCCAGATCTGCAGGAAATGCACCGGTTCATGCTGTGAGGCGTTGTACTCGCTGTGGGTAATGCCGCTGCCGGCGCTCATGCGCTGGATTTCTCCGGGGCGGATCACGGAACCGGTGCCGAGGCTGTCCTGGTGCTGCAACGCGCCTTCCAGCACGTAACTGATGATGTCCATGTCGCTGTGGTTGTGGGGCGCAAAACCGCCGCCGGGCGTCACCCGGTCATCGTTGATGACCCGCAGGGCGCCGAAACCCAGGTAACGCGGATCCTGATACTCGCCGAATGAGAATGTATGCCGGCTGTCCAGCCAATCGCGGCGGCTGCGACCGCGATCGGCGGCCGGCCGGACAATCATAATGTCTGTTTGCATGGGCGTTCTCCATGAGCCGTGATGGCCTTTGGCCCGGTAAGCTACAACAGCGTGCGCCGTTGCGCGAATGTAACTCAGGTTTGCTGGTGTCTATTTCACGCCGTCGGCCGCCAGTGCCGCCGTCACCAATCTGGCCAGCAGTTTTTCCTTGAAGCTTGCCGGCCGGACCAGTGCCATGCGCTTGAGATAGGGTCTGGCGGCTCGTAGGTTCTGTGGTTTCAGCAGGTTCAGCGCGATGCCCAACTTTCCAGCCACCGTCCCGCTGCGGTTTTTCAGGCCGGTGAGGGCTTTGCCCAGCACCAGCTCTTCGGGGGTGAATTCGTGGCCGAAGGGAAAATCCGGAAACAGCCCTGCGGTTTGGAATGGCCGGAGTCCCGCGCGCAGCCTGTCCGGCAGATTCTCACGGAAGACTTCTGGAATCCGATAGTCGCTCATGATTTTGCCGGCGCGTTTCGCCTCTGCCAGCAATTGCTGCTGGAATCGCGAGTCGCTGATGTTGAGCAGGGCCGCGATCGTTTCCCAATCCTGCCGGCCGCGTATATCGGCGATGCCGTACTCGGTGATCACCACATCCCGCAGGTGCCGTGGGATGGTGCATTGTCCGTAGTCCCAAAGAATATTCGACACCAGTCTGCCGTGTTCCCGGCGTGCGCTCTTGAGCATGAGGATGGAGCGGCCTTGCTGGAGAGCGTGCGCCATGGCCACGAAATTGTACTGACCGCCCACGCCGCTCACCACCTGGCCGCTGGCCAGCGTGTCGGAAGCGGCGGCGCCCAAGAGCGTCATCTTCATGCAAATGTTGAGGAAACGCGAATGCCGGTGTTGACGCTGCTCCAGTTCCACGTCGCTGAAGAGTTCGTTGACCTTCGAGACCGCGGTCATGGCAAACAAGCGCCGCTCCGGCTCCGGCATACCGAGCAACGCTTCATAGAACCAGTTGGAGCCCAGGAAGAAGGCGCCGTGCAGCAGCACGCCGTTCGCCAGCCTCGTTCCCAGTCCGTTATGAACGATTTGGGTGAAAACAGCGCGGTCTTCCAGATCCGGTGCCACCCGTGTGCCGTCGGGCAGCATCAGACTGCCGTTGTCGTAACGTACATCCGGCCGCAGGATGCCGAAGCGTCGCAGAAACGCCGCGTCTTCGGCGCTCAGGGGTGAGTGGATGGCGCCGGCGCTGAGCAGCGCGGTGAGCGTTTCCGCGCCGATACTCTCGGAGATTTTGCCTTCGTTCAGCAGTTTCTGCAGTACCTCATGGTCGTACACCTGGCGCTTGAGGATGCCGCTGCGGTAGAGGTGCAGCAGGCCGTCGCTGAACATCTCGCTGCCGGCATACAGGCCGGTCTTGAAGCCATCCATTCCGCCCAACCGCGTGATGAGCTCGCCGAATTTCGGCTGCACGCCGAGGGTTTCGAGCACTTGCCGGTAGCGGGCGTTGTCGGCGTGGCGCAGTTGAGTGGCGTACACGAAGGCATCGCCCAGGGAGCCGATGCCCACTTGCAGTGTGCCGCCGTCCCGGATGAGGGTGCTGGCGTACAGGCCGATCATGTGTTCGATGGGATCAATGGCCAGGGCGGGCACGCCGAATAAATGATGGGCATAGGCGGGATTGTCCACCACCAGATCAAAGAATTCCGGCGCCACCTGCGCATCGCCCGGCATGAACGGCAGATGATTATTCACCAAGCCCACGATGGCGATTTTGCGGCCGGTTTTTTCGGCGGCCCGCAGCTGCGGCAGGATGTCGAGGGTGAGATCCGGATTGCCGGAAAGGCTGTAGCTCAGCCGCCCCTGGTGTTCCTGCTTGGCCACCATCTGCAGGATCACGTTGACGCCCGCGGCCAGCATGTCACGCACCACATGGGTGTAATTGCTGCTGACGTAATGCTGCTGGGCACACGCATTGCCCAGCAAACCGCCGGACTTGAAGTAGAACTCCGAGATTTCGATATTCGCGGGCAGGCTGCCGGTGTGCAGCGCCTGCATGTACGCCAGCTCCGGGTAATCGCCGAACACCCGCTGGGCAAACGGTTCAAGAAAGCGCTTTTCCAGTTCGCTTTTACCAACCGGCCGTTCCAGGGACAGCGCAGTCATGATAGTGAGACGCAGGGAGGGATCGCGGGCCACGCGCCGATAGAGTGCATTCACCAGATGATTGGGTTTGCCAATGCCGAGCGGCGTACCGACCACCAAGCGCTTGCCGACACGGGCGATGATCGCCTGCACGCAGCTATCGAGATCGTCAAAAACCAGCGGCTGCATACGCACTCCGCAAAAAAGAGACCCCGCCGTTTGGCGGGGCCCATGTTAGCAACTTCCAGTTCAGTTTGCCGGAGCGGATGCCGGTGGGTTCACATTGGTCTTGAACAGCTTCCAGATACGCCGGTATTCATCCAGCCACGAGGACGGCGCCTTGAAGTCGTGATGCTCAGTCGGGTAGAACATCACGTCAAAATTCGGATTACGCAGCTCCTGGAGTTTCTGCACCATGTGCACCGTGTCAATGAAAAACACGTTGTCATCTTCCAGGCCCTGCAGAATCAGCAGTGGATGCTGCAGCTGGCCGGCGTAATTGATGGGCGAACTCGTGTAATACGCCTGCGGATCGATATTGGGCCGGTTGAGGATGTTGCCCGTATAGAAGTCGTTGTAATCCGCCCAGTCGCCCACCGGACGCAGCGCGGCACCGGCGGCGAACAGCGTCGGCCGGCGGAACATCATCATGTAGGTCATGAATCCGCCATAGGAACCGCCGTACACGCCCAGGCGTTTCGCGTCCACATGCCAGTCACTTTCCAGCCAGTGCACGCCGTCCTCGATATCTTGCACTTCCGGGTGGCCCATGTGCCGGTAGATGGCGGTGCGCCAGTCGCGACCGTAACCGGCCGAACCGCGGTAATCCATGTCCAGTACCAGATAACCGTGCTGCGCGAGGAACGTGTGAAACATGAATTCATGGAAATAGAATGACCAGCCCTGGTGGGCTTCCTGCCAGTAACCCGCGCCATGGATGAACACCACCGCCGGCCAGGATTTGGCGGGCGAGTAGCCGGCGGGCAGGTACAAGCGCGCGTAGATGGGCTGCTTCACATGAGTGGACGGTAGCTTGACGATCTGCGGTTGCACCCAGGGGATGGAGGTAAAGGCGGAAGCCACGGTGTGGGTGAGGCGTCTGGCGGCACCGCCGGGATGCGCCTGCACCAGCCAGACCTCCGGCGGGCGCGTGGTGGTGGAGTGATACACCAGCAGCTTGGAGCCGTCGGGGGACAGCGCATATCCGCCGCCGCCGTCCTCCACCATGGAAAACTGCGGGCCGTTCACGCCGCCCAGATGGGTGACCGCCTGCAGGCCGCCGCTGCGGATGTTGATGCGGTAAATTTCATAAATGCCGGGCGCCGTGACGTTGGCCACCGCGTAAAAATAGCGGTCATCGCGGCTGAGTACCGGATCTGAAATCTCGAAACTGCCGCTGGTCAGCTGGCGGGCGGTTTTGGCCCGCAGGCCTTTCAAATAAAGCTGCGAATAACCGCTGACTTCCGATAGATACCAGAGAGTGTGGTTGTCGTGCAGCCAGCCGAACTGGTTGAAGCTCCAGTTAATCCAGGCCGGGTCCGTGAGGCGGTTCTGGGTTACCAGCGTCTTGGCGCCGAAATCCAGCGTGGCGATCCAGCGATCCTTGTTGTCGTTGGCGCGGAATTCCAGCGCCAGATTATTGCCATTGTCGCTCCACTCCAGCCCCCACACGGATAGCGGCCGGATTGCCGGCGCCTGTACAGATGCCTCGGCGGTTTTACGCTCGATACCGTGCTTCACGTCCCATTCCACCGCCGACTTGCGCAACTCGGCCAGCGGATCATCCTGGATGCCGGGCAACTGGCTCAGGTTCAGCGGAAAGGAACTATGGGTCTTGAGATCCAGCAGCCGTACGCTCTGGGGCGCGGGGGGATTCAGTCCCACATAAGTGTGGCGCTTGAGCAGCTGCACGTAACCGGACCCGGTAATCCATTCGGGCATCATGCCGGGCGCACCTTTGTTGTAATCCTTGGGTTCGGTTATCAGCACCAGCCATTGCCCGTCCGGTGACAGCGAGCTGCCGGCGACGCTGAGCTTGTCGCCCAGATACCAGGGCGCGGACACACGGGTGTTGTCGGCGCCGGTCTGAGCTGTCTG
>DAHVFI010000369.1 GCA_027317045.1 Gammaproteobacteria bacterium | reverse complement strand
CTATAGGAAGGTGTTTGCACTCCGTCAAGGGCAAATCATAAAAAAATGCTTGTGAGACAGGGACTTAGGCGAAAAAAACCAGACAAGATTTCTAAATAATAAATAATGACATATCAATAGGTTGGGAAGGCATTTTAGAGAGTGCCTTAACTTATGTTCTCACGGGGTCTTTCAACATGGGTGTCGCCGTACCCTGGTTGATGAAAAATTACCCCTAAATCATGAAACAAACTTGCAACCTGGTCGGGGTCCATATACGACGATAGCGGGTTGTCCCGCTTCCCCGATTTACCCCTTCATAGGGGTGGCTGCCATGCCGTGAAATCCCCGGCTGGCATGGTGTGAAATCCGCACCCGGCAGTGTGGCACTGCAACTGCCCCAGGCCGGGCTCACAAACGCTCCGGTGCCGCTGGTCGGCCGCGCCTTGCCCCAGGCGTCATAGGAATGCTGCACCCCGTTCGCCCCGTTGCCGTCACTTACCGCCTCCACGCTCCCCAGGTGATCCGGATAAACAGCTAAAGGAATGAAAGGAGTCGGCCTGTAAGCCGGGTTCTGTCAAGGGACAGCCATTCATCTGGGATGCGCGTCACCGCGCACCTCAAGCGACCTACCCGGAAGCCATGCGGACCGCATGTGCGGGACAAAGCCCGCTGCTCCCCTATTTGGTCTTGCTCCGGGTGGGGTTTTCCGTGCCGCGGCCGGTTACCCGTCGCGCGGTGCGCTCTTACCGCACCTTTTCACCCTTACCTGAGCCCGAAGGCCATCGGCGGTATGTTTTCTGTGGCACTGTCCGTGGGCTCGCGCCCCCCAGGCGTTACCTGGCACCTTGTCCTGTGGAGCCCGGACTTTCCTCTGCGCGAACGCAGCGACCGCCCGGCCGACTCCGGCACAAACGATACGCAATGTCGTAGCGTTAAACAACACCGTGAACCGATATCGCCGCACCAAGGTAGCGGGCCGCCCAAGGATACAGGCATACTGCACGCGGCTTTCTCAAGCATCCTGATTATCTCGGACTGGATGTATCCGCCACGGCGATAGCCTGCTGCCGGCGGAAATTCAACGACGACAACCGCAAGCGTTTCGCGATATATGACGCACAACGGGATCTGGATCCCGCGCTCGGTATCCGGGCGGAAATGTCCATGTCACTCGATGTGATCTTCCACCTGGTTGAAGACGCCGTGTTTGTGCAATATCTGCGGAACCTCTTTAGCGCTGCTGAGCGCTTGGTACTCATCTATTCGACAAATCAAGACTCCCGCCCCATGAGCACATTACCTCATGTGCGGCATCGGCAGTTCAGCCGCCAAGTGGCTGAATCTTTCCCGGCTTGGACGCTGCTGGAACAGGTGCCCAGCCGTTACCCGCTGGCGCACTATAAGGACGGTTCGGATGCAGAGTTCTTTCTTTATGGACGCGGCGTTTAAATCCTGAAATCAAATGTTCGGTAATTTGCAAATTTCCAAAGCGCGCTGATAAATGGCGTTGCGTTTTCCGCCTGTCAGCTTGGCTGCCAATGCCGCCGCTTGTTTAACTGGCAATTCTTCCAGCAAAACGGTTAATATTTTGTCGGTTTCCATAGCAGTGTTTTTCGCCGCAAGACCAGCTATCAGTACCACCACCTCACCCTTCTGTGCGTGACTGTCTGAATCCGCCCAGGCTAAAAGCGCGGCGAGTGTGTCTTGATGGACACTTTCATGCAGCTTGGTCAATTCGCGCGCAATCACGGCCCGCCGTTCGCCACCGAACACCTGCAGCATGTCGCTCAAGGATTCCGTCAGACGATGCACTGCCTCGTAAAACACCAAAGTGCGGGTTTCCGATTGCAATTGCCCAAGGCGGAGGCACCTGGCCGCCGTTTTTGGCGGCAGAAATCCCTCGAACACGAAACGATCCGTGGGTAGACCGCTCACGGATAAAGCCGCTATCAATGCGCAGGCGCCCGGTATGGGTATCACACGGATGCCGGCGGCCCGGGCGGCGCGCACCAAGTTAAAACCCGGATCACTGATGAGTGGCGTGCCGGCATCCGACACCAGCGCCAGCGAATCGCCCGCCAGTAGCTTTGTAACCAGCGTAGGAGTCCGTTGCATCTCATTATAGTCATGCAGCGCGGCCATCGGCGTGCGAATCCTGAAGTGATTAAGTAGCACGGCCGTATGGCGCGTGTCCTCGGCGGCAATCAGTTCGACCTCGGCCAGAGTACGTTGCGCCCGCGGCGAAAGATCCTCGAGGTTTCCGATGGGTGTGGCCACCACATACAGCACCCCCCGGCTGCGTTCCGTCATACTACCCCCGTGGTTTTCCCGTGAGCCGCTCGTAAAGGTATGATTAGGCACCGCCCATCCTGCACCGGAAGCCAAAACCCATGCAAGGCAATTCCGCACCTATCTCAGTCCGACGCTGTTGCCTGATGGTTATGCTCCTGGGTGTATTGACGGGCTGTGCCATTGCCCCATCAGTACAAACCCCGCAAGGCAAGGTCGCCCAGGCCATGCTGTTGGAGCAGCAGGGTAAATTCGCCGATGCCGCCCAAATCTATGCAACTCTGGCGGCTACTGCCCAGGGCGAACAACGCAACGAATATCTGGTGAGTGCGGCGGAAGCCTGGTGGCAGGCCCGCCAAAGCCAGAATGCCTGGCAACTGCTGGGCCAAGTACGGGAACAAAACTTATATCCCGCACTCAACGCACGGGTTGAATTGCTGAAGGCAAATCTGGACTTCGCCGCGCAACAACCCCAAGCCGCACTCAAGCATTTGAACTTTCCGCTGGCGCCTCTTCCCGATGAGTTGAAAGCACGAACCCTGCTGCTGCGTGCGCAGGTGTATGTAGCCCTCGATGAGACCCTGGCGGCCGTGGAAGACTTGAGTGAACGTGAAGCCTATCTCGGCAACAACAGTACCGCCATCCACGACAACCACCAACGCATCTGGGCGTTAGTGACCCAGAGCCACGCAGCATTCAATCTCCTGGCGTTACCGAAAACCATTTCATCGACGGTGCGCGGTTGGTTGCTGCTCGGCAACCTTGCCAGCAACATCTGGCAGCAGCCGCAAAATCTGCTGAAACAACTGCAAGCCTGGCAAGTGGAATATCCCGATCATCCGGCCAATCAGGATATCGTTCCAGATCTGATCGCCAAACAAAAAGCCTTCATGACCTATCCGACACGCGTGGCCGTGCTGTTACCATTATCGGGTCCCTATCAATCCGCCGCCGATGCAATACGAGATGGATTGTTCACCGCCTATTTCCAGTTATCAAACAATGGCAGCGCGCCGATGGTTACGTTCTATGATACCGGCGGCAGCGCCGTCGGTGCGCAGACCGCTTACCGGCAAGCCGTGGCCGCGGGCACCGACATGGTAGTGGGGCCACTCATCAAAGACGCCGTCAGCGGCATCGCCGCATTGGGATCATTGCCGGCCCCGGTGCTGGCCCTCAACTCCCTCGACCCTGGTCAAACCGCACCCCCGGGGCTGTTCCAATTCGGCCTGCCCCCGGAAGATGAAGCGGCGCAGGTCGCGGACCGTTTGATCGCAGCAGGATTGAATCGCGGCGTGGCATTGGTACCGCAGGGTGATTGGGGCTCACGGGTGCTCAACGCTTTTTCCGCGCGCTTCTCACAACTGGGCGGCACCCTGCTCGGCACCCAGTCCTATCCACCGAACGCCAGCGATTTTTCCGTATCCATCACGCGTTTGCTCAACCTGGACCAGAGCCAATATCGTGAAAACCAGCTAGCCGGTTTGCTCGGCACACGCTTGCAATTCGAGCCACGCCGCCGCCAGGACATCCAGTTCATATTCCTGGCGGCGCACGCCAATGACGCCAAACTGATCCGACCACAGTTGCAGTTCTACCACGCCATCAATGTGCCGGTGTATTCCATCTCCCAGGTGTACCAGCCCGGCGACCCGGCGGATCCGGATTTGGACGGTATCACGTTCGATGACATGCCCTGGACCCTGGAAACCAGCGGCGCAGCAGCGGCCACCAGCAAGACCGTTGCGACTCTGTGGCCCAATAGTTTTTCCGAAAACAGCCGGTTGTATGCCTTGGGGTTTGATGCCTGGCGACTGGTGCCATTGCTCTTCAAAGGCAAGGGATTCAGCATCCCGGTACAAGGCATGACGGGACTGCTGACGATGGACAGCGCTAGCCGCATCCATCGCCAACTGGATTGGGCCAGCTTCAAGAATGGTGTACCGGTAGTGCTCGCGCCCGCTTCCCTGTTACCCACGCCGGTGGCGGCCGCAGCCTACCCGGCGCCGTGAACCTCGCACCGCATCTCGCCAGTGGCCGGCACGCCGAAGATTTGGCGCTTGCCACACTTACCGCCAAGGGTTTGCGGCTGATGGTACGTAATTACCGCTGTCCGCAGGGTGAATTAGATCTGGTGATGCTCGACGGTGAGACATTGGTGATGGTAGAGGTGCGCTTTCGTCGTGAGCGCGGATTCGGCGGCGGCGCCGAATCCGTGAATGCACGTAAACAACAAAAACTGCGGCATGCAGCCCAGCACTTTTTGCAGCAGGATGCCCGTTACCGCCGCCAACCGCTGCGCTTTGATGTGGTCGCTGTCAGCGAAAGCGCCGATGGAAAAACCCAAACTGATTGGATCAAAGATGCTTTTCGTGCTGATTAGTTGCGAGGAACACACATGAATATGAATGCCCGCGTCACCCGGCTTTTCAACGACAGCATTGCGACCAAACAGGCGGCGCTGCAAACCCTGGTGCCGCCCATCGTGAGTGCCGCTCAACTCATGGCAAAAGCCCTGAGAACCCACTGTAAAATCATGAGCTGCGGCAACGGCGGCTCGGCGGCGGATTCGCAGCATTTTTCCGCGGAATTGCTCAACCGTTTCGAGCGGGAACGCGCGCCGCTCGCCGGGATCGCGCTTACCACCGATACCTCAACCCTTACTTCGATCTCAAACGATTATGAATACAATGAGGTATTCTCGAAACAGGTGCGCGCACTGGGGCAGCCCGGTGACGTGTTGCTGGCGATCTCCACCAGCGGCAACTCAGCCAACGTGATGCGCGCCATGGATACAGCGCACGTGAAAGGCGTGCATATCGTGGCGCTGACCGGTCGCGACGGCGGCAAGATGGCGCAGTTATTGAACGCACCCGACGTAGAAATCCGGGTACCGGCTAATGTCACAGCGCGGATCCAGGAGGTACACCTGCTGGTGCTGCATTGTCTGTGCGACCTGATCGACGAACAATTGTTCGGTGGAGCACGCTGAACCCGTGATCAGCACTTCAAAACTGGCTGCCGAATTTCTCAGCCGACTTGCACAGATCGTCGGATCCGAAGATTTATTCACCGACCCGGCCGATCGTTGGCCCTACAGTTACGACAATAGCCGCCGTCAGGCGCAACCGGAAGCGGTGGCCTTTCCCGCCTGCCATGACGAGGTGCGCGCTTGCGTGCGCTTGTGCAACGAGTTCAGTGTGCCGCTGTTGGCCCGTGGTCTCGGCAGCAGCACCACCGGTTCGGCTGTACCTGTCGCCGGCGGTCTGGTACTGGCCCTTGAACGCATGCAGCGGGTGCTGCGTTTCAGTCCCGAAGACCGTCTCATGGTGGTGGAAACCGGCATCACCAACAGCGCGGCCCAGGAAGCTGCGGGCGCCGCCGGCTTCTTCTGGGGGCCGGCACCGACTTCCGCCGCCTATTCCACCGTGGGTGGCAACCTGGCCTGCAATGCCGGCGGACCCAGCAGCGTCAAATACGGCACGCCGCGGGATAACGTGCTGGGATTGCGCATCGTAACCGGGAGTGGCGAGGAACTGCGTACCGGGGTATTTACCAGCAAGGGCGTCATGGGTTATGACCTGACGCGCCTCATTATCGGCTCCGAAGGCACGCTCGCCGTCATTACCGAGGCCACGCTCCGGCTCACACCCAAACCTGAAACCGTGCAGACGCTGCGCGCGGTCTATGCCGACATGAGCGCCGCCGCCGCCGCCGTATCCCGCATTATGGCGCAGCCGGTCACCCCCTGCGCGCTGGAATTCATGGATCACGCCTCTATCGAAATGATCCGTAATTATGCCCGGACGGATCTGCCCCGCAACGCCGGCGCCCTACTGCTGATCGAGGTGGACGGCCTCGCTTCCCAGATTGGGAGCGGCGTTGCAGCCGTCGAAGCGGCCGCTCGCGGCGAAGGACTGGTGGAACTGCGCATGGCGCGGGACCAGCAGGAAGCCGAGGCCCTATGGGCCGCACGCAAGGCGCTCTCGCCCGCACTGCGCAAGATCGCGCCGAAAAAAATCAACGAGGACATCGCCGTACCGGTATCGCGCATGGCGGAACTGATTACGCGCCTTCAGCAAATCTCAAAACAACACGGCATCACCAACGTCAACTTCGGCCATGCCGGCAACGGCAACATCCACGTCAACTTGCTGGTGGATCCGGATAACCAAGAACAGATGAAAAACGCCGAGCCCTGTTTGAACGAAATCTTCCAGTTGGTCCTATCGCTGGACGGCACGCTTTCCGGCGAGCACGGCGTGGGACTGGAGAAACGCCCGTTCATGGCGCTGGAATTCAATGCGGTGCAACTCGAACTGATGCGGCGCATCAAACAGCAGTTTGATCCCAAGGGCTTACTGAATCCGGGGAAATTGCTGCCGAAAAACTGATTATTGTTGGGGTTCACAAAGTTCGCCCCAACCTACGCATCCGTTTTTCAGGGTTCATAAGGCTCACCCTCTCCTCTGTTGTTGGAGTTCGCTACGCTCACTCCAACCTGCACATCACTCGTCTTCCTTGGCTGTTGAACCGAGCAGCTTGCGGTAGATTGCCGCGTTCTCGGCATCGAAGCAGCAGGCCACAACACTGCGGAAATCCTTGTCGTTCTCACGCATCACCCTAAGGGCGATGCGTGCGGCGTCTTCTTTGGGATAGCGGTATACGCCGGTGCTGATACAGGGAAATGCGATGCTGCGGGCTTTGGCGTCTTTCGCCAGGCGGAAGGCGCTTCGGTAGCAGCTTTCCAATAACTGCGGTTCACCGCGGCGGCCGCCGCTCCATACCGGTCCCACAGCATGAATCACCCACTTGGCCTGCAATCGGAAGCCGGGCGTGATGCGCGCTTCACCGGTGGGGCAGCCACCCAGCTTCCTGCAAGCCTCCAGCAGCTCCGGTCCTGCCGCGCGCTGGATGGCGCCGTCCACGCCGCCGCCTCCCAGAAGCGTGGTATTCGCCGCGTTGACGATGATGTCCACGTCCAGAGCGGTGATGTCGTATTGGATGACCTTGATCACAGGCATTCATCTCCGGTGTTTTGGAACCCAGGCCCAGAGCATGCGGCACTGGATCGGTTGTTCACCGCTCTCGTCCGTGACCTTTACCGGCACCACGATCTCGCCTTTTTCTTCCTCCCGGATGCGGGTGCGTGCCGCTGCGTCGAGGGTGGCTTCCGCGCGTAGATCGCCCTTGGCGCGCTTCAGATAATCCACCTGCATATTTTTCAGCAGCGGCAGTCGATCATCCGGCACATTCATGCCCAATACCGCGCCGCTGGCGGTTTCCGCCAGCAACGCCATGGCGGTGGCATGTACTGACCCGATATGGTTCTGTACACGCTTTCGATTCGGAATGTGCAGCAAGGCGCGTTCCTCCGTCAGATCCTCGAAACGCACTCCACCGGTGCGCATGAACCGCACCGAGCGGCCGAATGCCCAAGTCAGAAGCCACCAGCGCAGCCTTGGGGACAGGCGGTCGAGCTTCTGTACGGTACGGTTCAGGTGGCTTTTGGTTTCCATAGTGGATCCGAGGAATGTTCACAATAAATCCGGCAAGTGATCTTCGCATGCCGTCATGTTCCGCGCACCGGAATCACAGGCGAATCCCGCAGCGTGTCAGCGCCCAGGCCAGTACCAAGTAAACCCCGGTCGTGAGCGGGCACGCGGCGGCGAACGACGGCCAGAAGGTCACGCCCAAACGCAGCAGCGCCGGAAGTATCAGGAACAGGGGCAGCGAGGCCAACACCAGCCAGAAGATGCCCTGCGACAAGGCCGCGACGGACTGGCTGTTACCGGTATCGAGATATAACCACACAAACGCCAGCAGCGAGGTCAGCGGCAAGGAAGCCAACAGTGCGCCCCAGAACGAGCTGTGCTTGCCGAGCTCTGAGACGGCCACGACGATTACCGCCGTCATGACGATTTTGATTGCGTACTGCCATATGCTCGCACCGGTATCCGGATTCCGGAGTGCACACTCATTTGATCACCTTGAGCGTCGGTTTCTTGGCAGCGCCTGCCTTGGCATGCCCCGAAGTGCGCCGCTCCCCGGGCGGTGGCATATCGTGTTCCGGGTCAAACACCATGCCTTGGCCGGTTTCATGCGCATAAATCGCCAACACTGCATCCATGGGCACATGTACGTGCCGCGACACGCCGCCGAAGCGTGCCGAAAAATCCACATGCTCGCTGGCCAGATCGAGTTTCTGGGTGGCGTCATAACTGACATTCAACACCAGTTTGCCGTCTTTAGCATAACCAGAAGGTACTTCCACGCCGGCAACGTTGACATCCACCACGATATGCGGAGTATGCCCGCTGTCCACGACCCATTGGTGCATAGCGCGAAGCAGGTAGGGCTTTCTTGAAAGCATGGCGGAGAAATTTACCGCAGGAGAGGTGACTTAGGCGGCTGCGCGCATCTCGCGCTCGATTTCCGTCAGGCTGGACTTGAACGCCGGGCGTTTGAAGATACGTTCGGCATATTTGTTGATGGCTTTGGCCTGGGCCGGGATATCGATCTCGTAGCGCGGCAGCCGCCAAAGTATCGGCGCTATGCTGCAATCCACCAGTGAAAATTCCTCGCTCAGGAAGTACGGTTTAGCGGCAAACGCTTCGGACGCCGCCAGCAAGCTCTCGCGCAGCAGTTTCCTGGCGCGCAGGTGCGGCTTGGTGGGCGATTGTTCAATCTCATCCACGCAGCTGTACCAATCGCGTTCAATGCGATACAACGCCAAGCGGAAACGCGCGCGCGCCACCGGGTCCACCGGCATCAGCGGCGGATGTGGGAAACGCTCATCCAGGTATTCCATGATGATACGCGGATCATAGAGTGCCAGATCACGATCAACCAGCGTCGGTACGCTGTTGTAAGGATTGAGTTCCAGCAGATCTTCGGGCAGTTTGCTGCCTTCGATGTTGACGATGTCCATGGCGATGCCCTTCTCCGAGAGCACCAGGCGCACGCGGTGGCAGTGAGGACAGCTTGCACGGGAGTATAGCGTCATGGCGGTCGGCCTGTGGGCGGGAAACGGCGCTTCGGAATGGGCGGAGGTGCGCATCAACCGACGCGCTCATCCACACCATGCATTAATGTATTTTTTTCCAAATTTCTCTCTTTAAAAGATAGGCAAAAACAAAAAATATGATCAGGAAGCCGATTACCCGGAGGCCAAGATCGCGGCTCTTGAGCATGACCGGGTCACCTATATAGACGAGAAAACTGGTGATGTCGCGATCCGCCCTGTCGAACTGTTCCGGCGTGAGCTTGCCGGAGGTTACCAGCTCAAGATGATCGAATACCTGGTAAGTACTGCCATCGGGATTCTTTATGGTGCTGAACAACGCCTTTTGGGTGCCCTGGAGTTCCCACAGCACGTCGGGCATGGATACCTTCGGGAACACCACGTTGTTTACCCCAGTCCCTGATTTTGGATCGAGGTAAAAGGACTTGAGATAGGTATATATCCAGTCGGCCCCGCGGCTGCGGGATTCGAGTGATAAATCCGGGGGTGCGACACTAAACCATTTCTGTGCATCCGCCGGTGGCATGGCGCTTACCATGGTGTCGGTGACCTTGCTGCCGGTAAATATCAGATAACTCTGCAATTGAGCATCATTGAGTCCCAAGTCCCGGCCCACACGGTTATAGCGTACATACTGGGCCGAATGGCAGCCCATGCAGTAATTGACGAAGAACTTGGCGCCGCGCTGCAGCGAGGCGGTGTTGCTCAGATCGACATTGGCGGATTCCAGTTTTATGCCCTGGTCCTGGGCGTGGGCGAATACCGGCAGCAATACCAACAGAAACGCGCAGACGATTGCTTTCATTTCATCGTCACCCTTTCAGGAACCGGTTTCGGCTCGATGAACTTTCCAGCAAAAGCCGGCAGTAGCAAAAAGATGCTGCAATACACCAGCGGGATCAGCCAGGAATACATCTTGAGCACAGCAGCGCTGGGTACCCAACTGACCCAGTCGAACAGACTGATAACAGCCATCACGCAGATAAAGGTGATTACCAGATAGGCGCGTGAACGCGGTTTCGAATAGACCCAGGACACGGCGA
This sequence comes from Gammaproteobacteria bacterium, assembly GCA_027317045.1. GTDB lineage: Bacteria > Pseudomonadota > Gammaproteobacteria > Natronospirales > REEB76 > REEB76. The sequence continues at coordinate 4,212 of DAHVFI010000369.1, read as the reverse complement.
AAAACAGGAAATACATTTCCGAAAGCCGCTGGCCGATCTCGGCCCAGAAGGGGGTGGCCGGTTGCATGCCGATATAGCCCAATACGATGAAGGTTAGGACAAAGACAAACAGCAGGCCGCGGTACAGCAATCCCCGGTAGCGAATGGATTTCACCGGGTTACGGTCAATCCAGGGCAGCACGAACAGGATTACGATGGAGAGCAGCAGCGCCAGTGCCCCCAACCCCTTGTTAGGGATGGAGCGCAGGATCGCATAGTAAGGTCCGAAGTACCATAAAGGATGGATGTCAGCCGGGGTTTTGAGGGCATTGGCCGGCTCGAAATTGGCTGGTTCCAGGAACAGGCCATGCAGCCCCGGCGAAAAGAAAATGATGGCGGAAAAAATCGCGATAAATATGATGACGCCGCAGATATCCTTGATCGTGTAGTACGGGTGGAACGGGATGCCGTCCAGCGGAATACCGTCCGCTCCCTTGTGCTTCTTGATTTCCACGCCATCAGGGTTGTTGGAACCCACTTCGTGCAGCGCGATCAGATGAAAGACCACCAATCCCAGCAATACCAGCGGCACCGCCACGACGTGCAGCGCGAAAAACCGGTTCAAGGTGATGTCGGAAATATAGAAGTCGCCACGCACCCATTGTTCCAGACCGGAGCCGATGCCGGGAATCGCGCCAAACAACGAGATGATCACGTTCGCACCCCAGTAGGACATCTGACCCCAGGGAAGCAGGTAGCCCATGAAGGCCTCGGCCATGAGCGCCAGGTAAATCAACATACCGAAAATCCACAGCAACTCGCGCGGCTTCTTATAAGAGCCGTACATCACGCCGCGGAACATGTGCAGGTAGACCACCACGAAGAACATGGAAGCACCGACCGAGTGCATGTAGCGTATCAGCCAGCCCCAATTGACATCCCGCATGATGTATTCCACCGAAGCGAAAGCACTGGCAGCGGCGGGTTTGTAGTTCATGGCCAGGAAAATGCCGGTAACGATCTGATTCACCAGAATCAGCAGGGCTATGGACCCAAAGAAATACCAGAAATTGAAGTTCTTGGGGGCATAGTACTGGGCAACCTGCTCGTTCCAGAACTTGGTCATGGGGAAGCGCGCGTCAATCCAGTCGCGCAGGCGGTGCAACCAACCGCCGGTGACATCCAGATAGTCGCGTTTTCCTTTTTCGGCGCTCATCAGGCGAGCCTCCCGGAATACTCAGCAAACTTGCTTCTCATACCAGTGGTTATCGCCAGATTGTTTACCATACCAGCGGCTCCCTCCAACTGGAGTGGGATCCATTGGGGTCTTCGCCGATGCGGACCACCTTGTCGCTGGCATAGTAATGCCGCGGCACCGGCAGGTTGAGAGGCGCAGGCACGTTCTTGAACACGCGCCCGGCAAGATCATACTTGGAACCGTGACAGGGACAGAAGAATCCACCTGGCCAGCTGGGACCGACGCTCGGATCACCGGGTTGCGGCACGTACAGCGGTGAACAGCCCAAGTGCGTGCAAATGCCGATCACCACGAACAATCCGGGCTTGATGGAGCGCCATTCGTTTTTGGCATAAGGAGGTTGCTGAGGTTCATCGGAGCTGGGATCGCGCAGCAACGAGTCGTTCTTGGGGAGTTGGCTGAGTACCGATTGAGAACGCTGCACCACCCAGGCGGGCTTGCCGCGCCATTTCGCCTTGATCATGCCGCCCGGTTCGATCTTGCTGATGTCAATGTCCACCGGGCCGCCCAGACTCTTGGCGCGGGCGCTGGGTTCCATAGAGGAAACGAAGGGTACGGCCGCCATAACCACACCCACAGAACCTACAACCACAGTGGCCACGGTGAGGAAATGACGTTTGCTTTTGTCAATTTCTTCGCTCATTCACCCCTCTCCTGACAATCGAGAACCGTCGCTCACGAACGCATCGGCCCGTGTAAGGCGATAAACCAGGCGGAAGACTACAAAAAGAACGGGGCATTATACACAGCGGCTTTGCAGCCCCGCCAGTGCAAGCAACCGGGCTGTCGGGCCGCGCGGTCGCATGTTAGCTTATGGCAATGAGAACCTTGCTACGAAGCTTGCTTTTCCTGCTACAGGCGGTCGTGGTCGGCCTGGCCATCGCCTTCGTGCTGGTATATTTCCGCCCGGGTTTGTTGACGGGTGATATGACGCGTAGCCCTGCGGATTCATATGCCGCCGCTGTGGACGCCTCCTCGCCGTCGGTGGTGAACGTCCACAGTGCGCGGCGCACCGAGATTCCGGGTCCGCTCATGGACGACCCCTTCTGGCAACGGTATTTCGGCAATCAGTACGGAGCACCGCGGGAACGCACGCAGACCAGCCTCGGTTCTGGGGTCATCATCAGCGCCGACGGTTATATCCTCACCAATTACCACGTGATCAGTGGCGCGGACGCCATTAAGGTGGGCATCGCCGATGGACGCAGCGCGGCGGCCCGGGTGGTGGGGGTGGACCCGGACACTGACTTGGCCCTACTGAAGGTAAGCCTGCCGCATTTGCGGCCCATTGAAATGGGCCGATCCGATAATTTGCGTGTCGGCGACGTGGTGCTGGCCATCGGCGACCCCTATGGGGTGGGCCAGACGGTGACCCAGGGTATCGTGAGCGCACTGGGACGCAGCCAACTGGGCCTGAGTACGTTCGAGAACTTCATCCAGACGGACGCCGCCATCAATCCCGGCAATTCCGGCGGTGCGCTGGTGAATACCCACGGCCAGCTGGTGGGTATCAACACCGCCTTGTTCTCGCCCAGCGGCGGTTCCAACGGCATCGGCTTCGCGATTCCGGTGAATCTGGCCCGCGGCGTGATGCAGCAGCTCATCGCCTACGGGCGGGTACGGCGCGGTTACTTGGGGGTGGAACCCCAAGACATCACTCCACAACTGGCCCAAGCCTTTCAATTGACGAGCACCAACGGCTTCATCATTACCAGCGTGGCCAAAGGCGGCCCGGGAAGTAAAGCCGGCCTCGTACCGGGTGACGTGATCGAAACCATTGACGGCGCGACCGTGAGAAACAGCAGCGATGCGCTCAACCGCATTGCCGGCAAACCACCCGGCACCCTGATAACCTTGGGCGGCGTGCACCAGGGGAAACCCTTTAGCATACGGATAAAAGTGGCGGAACGGCCGTTACAGAGCAGCCGTTGACACTGCGCCGCTCACACTTGAATAAATAGCTGGTTGCGGGATTTCTGGCGCAGCTGAATTCCCGGGTATGCTGCATTTGTCAAAATCACGGCGCGTGTTCAAATGACCCTGCGATTGGAGCTTAACTGAAGGTTTCCCCCTTCAGGCCGGTACCCGGCGGATTTTTGCGCCAAGTTGCCCCAGCTTCTCCTCGATGGTCTCGTAACCACGGTCAATGTGATAAATACGCTCCACCACGGTTTCGCCGTCGGCCACCAGTCCTGCCAGCACCAGACTCGCGGACGCGCGCAGATCCGTGGCCATGACCGGCGCACCGGTGAGGTGCTCCACGCCCTGGCTGATAGCGGTGTTCCCTTCCAGCTTTACATCCGCACCCATGCGCTGCATTTCCAGTACATGCATGAAACGGTTTTCGAAAACCGTTTCCGTAATAGTGCCGGTGCCTTGCGCAACAACATTGAGAGCGGTGAACTGTGCTTGCATGTCGGTGGGAAATGCCGGGTAAGGTGCGGTACGCACGTCCACCGCCTGTGGTCGGCGGCCGCGCATATCGACCTCGATCCAATTGCTGCCCTTGGCGACCTGGGCACCGGCTTCCTCGAGTTTTGCCAATACCGCATCCAGTAACTCGGGTTTGGTGTCCTTGACGCGCACGTGGCCGCCGGTTAGTACGCCGGCGCAAAGATAGGTGCCGGTCTCGATGCGATCTGGCAACACGTTATATTCAGTTCCGTGTAATCTTTTCACGCCTTCGATGATGACGGTATCACTACCGTGACCTTTGATATGCGCACCCATTTGAATCAGGCAATTGGCCAAGTCCACCACCTCCGGTTCACGCGCGGCGTTCTCGATAATGGTAATACCGTCAGCGAGTGTCGCGGCCATCATGATGTTCTCGGTGCCGGTCACCGAGACGGTATCCATGCAGATGCGTGCGCCATGCAAGCGCCCGGCCGAAGCGCGGATATAGCCGTTTTCCACCTTGATATCGGCCCCCATGGTCTCCAAGCCCGCGATATGCAGATTCACCGGTCGCGTAC